>DASZPK010000518.1:0-4889 GCA_035550335.1 Chthoniobacteraceae bacterium
GTCCTGCTGGGCGGCGTAATCGTTGATGATGCGCTGCAATTGGGAGAGCACGCCTTTCTGGGCGGAGTAGGCGTCGACGAGGGCTTTGAGCGCGGCCTTGGGATCGCCGGTGTTTGCGCCGGCCTGCTGGAGGAGGTCGAGGATTTTTGCCATGTCCTGGTCGCTCATGCTGGCGAGGGTCTGGCGGAGTTTTTTGAGGCTGTCGAGTTCGTCGCCCTTGAGGCCGTTGCGCTCGTATTCGTCGATCATGGCGTCGATCTCGGTGACGAGCTTGCGGGAATCGCCCTGGATCTCCTGCTGGGAAGCCTGGCCGGAACGGGCGAGTTCGCCAGTGTTGGCAGCCGGGGCGTCGGCGGCGTGGAGGGAGAAGGGCAGGATGAGCGCGCCCGTGAGCAGGAGGGGGAGCCGGGGGATTTTCATGGTGGTGGTCCTCGGGTAATCGAGATGTCGCCTACAGTATCAGGTACTATGTTGGGGAATTCAATCTTATTACCGGATGGAGGATGTATTAACCGCAAAGAACGCAAAGGCCGCGAAGAACAAGAGGTCTCACCTTCCAAACTCCTTCGCGGCCTTTGCGTTCTTTGCGGTTAAATCATTTGGCGAGTGGTTGGATGACCACGACGAGGTTTTGGATGGCGACTTGCTGCTGGGCTTGTGCTTCGGTGGTTTGGTCGGGGGCGTTCAGCGCGGCGCAGGCGGCTTGCATGGCGGCCACGGCAGTTTTGAGGGATGCGAAAGCGGCAGGAGGCATCCGGCGGCTTTCCGCAAACACTGCCCTGCTGGAGCAATGTGTCTTGCTGGATGGCGAGGGCGGCGGATTGTTCCGGCGTGTTGGTTGGAACGGTTTGCGCGGAGAGTGCGTTTGCCTTTTTCTGGAGGTCGCTGCGGGCTGCGGGTTTGCCACCGGCGGCGGGAAGCGGAGTGCGGGTGAAGAGGGCCATCGCGATCAGGATGTAACACACCGTTTTCGTCTCGCGATTCATAGAGCAGAACTTTATTTCCAGCTACCGAGCAGGCGCCAAACACAAGAGACTGCTGCTGTGTGCATAACTCCGTAAATGATGCCCCTCGGCCAATTTTTTTGCCATTCCTGGCTGTTAATGCGCTCGGATGAGTTTCTGATCGCAGTGTGAATTCCAAGAACAGGTCCACAGAGAATAAACACAAACCCGTTATGAAGAACCGGGAGCAAATGCACGATTACGCCAATCATTGCCGCCACAAATCCGCGTTCGAATATTATCCAGATGATTTCTTGGAATCTTGCTTTTACGCCGTGACGTTCCTTGTTTTTGCTTTTGTCCTCAATTAGCCCTGCTTTCGCCATGTCATCGAGCACGGTCGTGGCGCTCCCGGGAAAGAGCCTGCATTCGCAAACCCCATCAGAGTCCAAAATGCACGGCAGCGGTTCCGCTTTTATCAAAGACCCGTCATGGACCCGCAGGTTGAGCACATTTCCGTTCTCCGCCAGATACCGGACGGTAAAGTTCTTAAAAAAAGCCTCCTTGGGATCCCATCTCTCAAATGATTCCTCGTCAACAATCAGGGCATACGGATCGAACATCCATTCCCCAAAAAGTAATAAGATCATTCCGTCCACATCCAACAAATAAAGATCAAACCCCGCGATGATTTTCTTTTCCGGAACGAAGCACCTATTTGCTGTAACCGTGCACTCTTCCACAAGCAAGGGAAGATCCTTCCTGTTGCGGAACACTCTCGCAACGATTTTGCGCTCGTCATCGGTTATGGGACTTTGCTTGTGGCTATACATTTAACGCCGGTCCTCGCTCCTTCAGTTCGTGCTCTATTCTTCTGGGTCGGGCTTTTGCGGGATAAATTTCTCTCGTGTGCTTATGCGATCAGTCGTTCCGTCTGCATCAACAGGCTGTGTGACACTCGTTATGTTTGATGCCTTGAAAAAGTTTGCGCTCCTCCATGACTCAAAGCTTTCTGGATTTGATTGCCCGCCGATGCAAAACCGAGCATCGAATTGAAAAAAGAAAAGTTGAAACGATGCCGTGAATGAAAGCGCAAACAACGAAGATGAATGCGGGGCCCGCGTAGTCCCGGTGGCCTGTTGCAGGATCATCATAGAATACGTGCCAGCATCCCCACGCGCAGACCAGGAAAAACGGCAGGAAGAAGACGAGAAAGAAACTCATGCCAGTCGCGCCGTAACCGGGACCGGTGCGCAATATCCACGGCAGAAGCAGAGCGAATAAAAGCAATCCGCCTTGGATCACACAATCTGCAGTAGAATAGGAAATCATCGCGTGCCTTACCTATGGGGACTGTATATCAAGGAACGTGAATACCGCAAGCTTTCCGGGATTACAGGAACGCAGGCTGAATGGCTGAATCAGGCCGTTTGGCCTTTCAACGTTTTATGGCTAGGTCTCCGCCGCGGAATCGTACTTTTCCATGGTCAGGAAAAGACAATTCCTTCCACCCGGATGGATGATGTGTTTCGTTGTCACACACCACCCTGAACCCCACCTGCGAATAGCCGGAAAACCTCTTTCGGGAAAACGCAAAACCACGAGCCGGGGTTGATGCCGTAAGTTTGGCAAAGCTCCAATTGTTTGATGGCGACCTCGATGGAGTTTAGCAGCCCTATGTGCTGCGCTTTTTCCGGGATCGAATCGAAGGTTGAGCGGGCGGACAATTCAGTATGCCAATTTTTCAGGTGGGCGATAACTTGTTCCGTAAGTAATAAATTCGGTAAAAGCGGTGCGTGGCTAGTAAGGACCAGCACAAGAAGAATAACACGATATTTATCAATAAATTATAAGTTCTCCATCTGGGAATTCACCCCTCCAGCCGCATGGAAAATGCCCGTTCAGGAACAAAAGTTCTAATTTTGAAAAGTTCCCGGGAGCCACTATTTGTGAATATTCAGCTTCCATAAGCACCATCAAAATTTGCGCATAGGTATTGGACTCGAAAACATCTGGCAGATCGAATTGCTCTTTTGTAAGCCTGGTCTTTTCATTCACTAAAGACATTGCAAGCGGTCTCACTTTTTCGACTCGCGCGTTCCACGTGCGGAGTTCGTCCATGGACACGGTCCTTATTTTCCCCCTGAATATATTGCCGCTCTCCAAGAGAGCCCAATCCCACTCTTGAGATGTACAACACTCCATCGCTTCTTCCCAAGAAGTCACTACCTCAACGGGCTCATCTTCAATAATTAGAAATCGACCGACACAATCGAACCATTCCGCTTCTTGCAGTTGCTTTAGGGTAGCGTAAGTTTCGGGCTGCAAATTTAGATTGTATCCATCGCTTTTCATCCCATCAATCCACTTTTAAGTTCGCATTATATTGCCTGATTTCTTCGACAGGCCAAATTTTATCACACTTGCCATGGCCTTTCGCAATTTCCGCCACATCGCCAACTAACTCCTGTTCCTGCTCATCTTCAGTCTCTAAATACATTTTTTTAATACCTGCATGGCATCTCCAACTTTCCTTCCAGAAGCAGCAGTTTCTCTTAGCACACGGAGCATTGCAGCTCCCCGCTGCTCGCTATGAAGAGCGTTTTTGAGATCCAAATATAAGCTCATGTTTTGTGTGACTTACTGCCCCTGCGGCTTGGCAAAGATGCCCTGCCCCAAGGTCTTGTTCAGCTCCTCCTCGCTGCCGGTCACTTCTTTTACGCCGGAGATGGTGTCTTGGAGGCGGTTGGCGAGGTCGAGGCGCTTTTCGTCGGCGGTGACTATTTTGGTCTGGTAGTGCTCGGAAACGCCCACGCCGGGGCCGGTGATGTCGTTGTTGTCGGTGACGGTGACCCAGAATTCGATGACGCTGCCGACGGTGAGCGGGGGGAGGAGTTTGTCGAGTTCCCATTCGTAGCGGCGGCCCACGTTTTTATCGATGCGGCCCTCGAGGTCGAAGGGGACGATTTTTTCCTGGCCCTGATCGATGGTGTAGTGGAGCTCGACCTTGGCGATACCGAAGTCGTCCTTGGCGTCGAACGCGACGAGGAGTTTGGCTTGCTGGGTGGCGAGTTCCTCGCGGTTGAGGGGGTAGGTGATGCGGACGGTCGGTTCCTGGTCCTTGAGGATGTCGATGCGGTAGGTCGCGGTGTCGGCGGATTCGGCGCCCTCGGTGCTCAAGAGATGGATGGAGAAGCCGGTGAGGTCTTTCGCGGGGATGGGGATTTCGCCGGAGATGCCGGTCTGGTTCGGGTCGATGGACATGGGGATTTCCTTGTCGACGCCGGTGAGCTTGAGCCACGCCTTTTGCAGCGGGAGCGTGGAGCGGGCGGTGATTTTCAAGGTGCTGCCGGCGAGCAGTGAGAGGTCGCCGGTGTGGCGCTCGAGGGGGGCGAGGCGCGTGTAAGCGGGATAGGTTTGCACGCAGACGACGTCGGCCACGGCGGGGCGCTGAAGGGAGGTGACGTGATAGGTGGGCGACGTTTCGTCGTTCATTTTCACGTAATACGTGAAATTTTCCTGCTGGCTGTGGATCAACGCGCTGAATGCGCCGGGATGCCCGGGGACGGGGCTCGCGGGATATTGCCTAAGCTCGCCGCTATGGGTGGTGACGGTGACCTGGCCGGTCTTGGGGATGACGCCTTCGACGGTCACGTCGAGCTTGAAATCCTCGCCGACGCCGATTTTTTTGTCGCCGGTGATGCTGGTGATGCGGGTCTTGTGGGGAAGCGGCGTGGTGAAAAGAAACGCGCGCTTTACAAGAAGAACGCTGGCGGAGCCGCCAAAAACGAAAAGGCCGGCGGACGCCGAGAGGATGAGCAGGGCGGCGAGCAGGGCGCGCCGCATCCGGCGGGTCTTGATGACGTAGTTGAAATTGAGGCGGGCGGCGATGGCGGCGGTCTCGGCGAGCAGGGCGCGGACGAGGGCGTGCGGGGCATCGGCGGA
>DASZPK010000519.1:0-5769 GCA_035550335.1 Chthoniobacteraceae bacterium
GAGATCGCCCTGCTCGGCATCTCCGCCGCCGCTGCATCGAAGGGCATGCCCGTCACCTCCGTGCTCGTCTTCCCCGCGCTCTTCACCGCGGGCATGGCGCTGGTGGACACCACCGACGGCATTCTCATGCTCGGCGCGTACGGCTGGGCGTTCCTGAACCCGGTCCGCAAATTGTTTTACAACCTCACCATCACCGCCGTCTCGGTCGTCATCGCGCTCCTCGTCGGCGGAATCGAGACGCTCGGGCTGGTGGGCGGCCAATTCGGGTTCACCGGCGGATTTTGGAATTTCATCGGCAACCTGAACGACAACTTCGGCACGCTCGGCTACCTCATCATCGGCGTTTTCATCGCGAGCTGGCTCGTCTCGGTGGCCGTTTACCGTCTCAAAGGCTACGAAAAAATCGCCGTCTCCGGCCCGGCGAATTCCTGACGCGCGATCTATTTTTGCGCCGGCGGATTGGGTTTGAGACTGATCCCGAATGCCTGGTAATCGAGATTGAATCCCAAGTAAGGGCTTTTCAGCAACTCCGACCAATTTCCCTGCTGGTCGAAAATGAAAACTTCGCAATCGAAATCCACGTCGGTAACTTTCGCGTTCAACTTTTTGCCAATTGTCGCCGCAAACTCCTTCCCAACCGCCGACTTCGTAAAATAATCGTCCGCGGCTGCGTGCAACTCATCGATACTGACATTCGCGCGCTTCTTTTTGAGGAGCGCCGCCATCCGGTCGTGAAATCCCGCCCAGAGCGCCCCATGCAGCCGCGGATCGATCTCCACCAACGTCACCCGCGCGTCGGGCACATCCGTCACGAAGCGGTCGATGCAGTCCAGCACCAGCTTTTCCTTGTCCGGGATTTGGTTGAGCGGATCGAAATCCGGTTTCTCACCCGGCGCCCGTTCGCGCAGCGGCTTGCCGATGCTGAATTGCAGGCTCCACGTGCCGTTCCATTTCAGCCGGTTCGCGACGAACACAAGGTCGTGAAGCGGATTTTTGTCGAGGTGAATCGTATAATGCCGCCTCGTGTCGTCGAATCCAGCCGAGTTCAGGACTTTCTTCCCATCATTGTCCATCGTGGCATGGTCGTCTGGAAAATAGGCAATGTAATCGAGCTGGATTTCGTCGCCAGCGACAGCGCGCGGCGCTGGAAAGACCGCGGCAACAACGCCGCACGCGCCCAGCAAAAGCGAACCGCAAATCAATTTGAGTCGAACCATTGGAACCAGTAATGCCTCCCATTACTACGTCCCGTCCCCCTTTTTTCTATCAACTTTTTTCGGGAATCATTTCCCCGCCGGCTGAAAATCCGGATGCCCCGTCTGCCACAGCATGAACGCATCCTGCCCGGCGAAGTTCTTGAACGTGACTTCCTTTTCCTCGGTGAAATGCCCGTCGTCGAAATTCACCTTGAGCAGCGCCGGCTTCCCGCTCGTGCTCGCAGCCTGCACCGCCGCCACGAATTTCCCCGGCTGCCACGGCGCGACGCGCGGATCGTTCCAGCCGCACACCCCCAGCACTGCCGGGTAAGCCACGCCCTTCTTCACGTGCATCACGCCATCCATCTCGTAAAGCGCCGCGCATTCCGCCTTGTCCTTCACAGTGCCGAACTCCGGGATGTTGCTCGGGCCGTTCGCGGAGAATTCCATCCGCATCGCGTCGGCGCAGCCGACATTGCACACCGCCGCGCCGAACAAATCCGGCCGCTCGGTGATCGCGCGCGTGATCAATATCCCCCCCGCGCTGGTCCCCGTGCCCGCGAGCTTCTTCGGGCTGGTGTAACCCTGTTTAACAAGAAATTCCGCGCAGGCGATGAAATCCTTCCACGTGTTGGGCTTGGTGGTCTTGTAGCCGGCTTTATACCACGCCTCGCCCAGCTCGCCCCCGCCGCGCACATGCGCCTTGCCGATCACCACCCCCTTCGCCGCGAGCGACAGATCCATGATGTCGAACCCCGGGTCGATGCTGTAGCCGTAAGCCCCGTACCCCTCGAGGATGCATGAGTTGCTCCCATCCATCGGGATGTCTTTTTTGTGGATGATCGAAAGCGGGACCTTCGTGCCGTCGGGCGCAGTCGCCTGCACTTCCTCCGAGACAAGGTCCTCGAACCCGGGATAGACGATCGCCGTATCGAACGCGCTCTTCGCGAAAGTCTGCTGCGCGGGATCGTAATCATACCGCTTGTAAGGCTGCGTCCACGAGGTGATGCCGACGATGCTGCGGTCCGATTTCGCATCCGGGCACGTGATGCCCACGCTCCCGCTCATCGGGAGTTTCAACTCGGTGGTTTTGCCGGTGGCGAATTCGTATTGGACGATGCGGCCGGAGACGCCGTTGGAGTAAGTGATGAAGAGGTAATGCGGCGTTTTCTCAAGGCCTTGGATCGTATCCTCCGCCTCGGGAATCACCGTCTCCGCGTGCGCCCAATCGGGATTTTTCACACTCGTGCGCACCAGCTTGTATTTCGGCGCGTCCGTGTGGGTGACCGCATAAATGTAATCCCCATCCATCGTCAGCCCGCGCACGAGATTATCGGAAGGTTTGCAAAGCACCTTCCACGCGATCTTCTTTTTGCCGCCAGAGGACACAGCGGCCTTTAAGTCGCTCACCGGCGCATAATACGCGCGCATCTCATTCTGCACCGTGCTCACAAACCCAAGGAGATAATCCGGATACGATTCGTCGATCGACACCGACGGCATCTCCTTCGGCGCAATGTCCAGCCCCGGGTAACTCTCATCGCTAAGAAGATCGGGGTCTTTCGCAACCGGCGTGCCGATGGCGTGAAGCCGCGTCTTGCGATTGAGCTCGATGTCAGCCGCCTTGATGTCCGTCTCCTTGCCCGCATCGTAGAAAAACGATTTGTTGTCCGCCGTCCACCCCCCCGAACCGTATGAGGGATAAATTTTCTCCGGCAGCAGCGTCCCGTCATCCACCTTCAGCACGCGCAACTCCGACCACTCCGCCCCGCCCGCCGAAAGCGCCAGCACCACCAGCTTCCCATCCCACGAGGGATCGAACGACTCCACCGTGGTCACCACCCCCTTTTTGTAAGTGCTCGGATCGAAAAGCAGCTTCTCCTCGCCATCCCAACCCTCGCGATAGTAGAGCCTGCCCACGTTTTCGCCGCCGAGCGTCTTTTTGTAAAACAACCGTCCCCCTTCGATGTCGAAATCGCCGTAACCCGCGGGCTTGAGTTTGTCGAGCGCGAGCCACTGCTGCACGAGCGCATCGCGCGCGGGGATTTTGTCGAGGAGGCTGTCCGTCAGCTTCCCCTGCGCCGTGAACCACGCCTTCACCTCCGGGGACTTGAGATTTTCGAGCCAGCGGTACGGGTCGGGATAGGTCTTGCCAAAGTAGGTGTCGGCGGCGGTGCCGGTTTTTGTAGCGGGGTAAGCAAAATGGGGCTTGGCTTCCTGGTCAGCTGCGGCAGCCAGAATCTCGGGGTCGGGCGTGGGATTGGCTGCAAGCGCTGATAAAACGGGAAGGAAAATGACGGCGAGGGCGGAGAGAAGGTATTTTGTCTTCATGGGTCTGGTAATAGAGACTTGTTGGGGGCGGATTCGTTCATTCATCCCACGCCGCGGGCAACGGGGCAAATGAAAACAGCTATGAGTGCAAAGACGCCAAATTTTTCCCTTCGTGCCCTTCGTGGTTAAATTTTCTTCTTGCCTTTTCCCCCGCCGGCATCAAGGAGCGGCCCTATGCAAAGTATGAAGGATGAAGGCGGAGGGATGAAGGTCAGAAGCGGTAGCGATTCGGGGCGAGGCCATGGGGTTACGCGGGAGGATGTTTTAAATGCGATTCGGAAGGCGGCGAGGAGCGGGGGGAGGTTGACGATGCAGGAGTTTACGGCGCGGAGCGGGATTCGGCGGGCGACGGTTTGCAGGTATTTCCCGAACTGGCGGGAATCGGCGAAGGCGGCGGGGGTGGGGCTGACGCCCTATAATAATCCGGTGAGCGATGAGGAGCTATTGGCGGATTGGGGGGCGGTGGCGCGAAAGCTGGGGAAGCGTCCGCCGGCGATGGGTTACCGGTTCCATGGGCGATTCAGCCCGACCACGTTTCAGAGGCGGTTCCATAAGTAATATCGGGCGGGCGTTCAAGGGGTGGGCGCATGGGAAGAAGGAATGGGAGGATGTGTTGGAAAGGATGAAGGATGAAGGCGGAAGGATGAAGGGGGCGTGGAGCAGGCCGAACAGCGCACCCTCGAAGGAGGAGCGGGGGGCGGTGGCGATTCCGCTGAGGAACCGGGGGGTGGTGGGCGAGCCGATTGATTTTCCGGGGCTGACGAATGAGCCGACTTCGGAGTCGGGGGTGATTTATGTGTTTGGGTTGTTGGCGGAGCGGTTAGGGTTCCGGGTGAGGCATATGCAGACGGGGTTTCCGGATTGCGAGGCGCTAAGACGGGTAGGGGTGGGGCGGTGGCAGCCGGTGAGGATCGAGTTTGAGTATTTAAGCGGGAATTTTTTGCAGCACAAGCATGACGTAAAGGGGTGTGATATCATCGTGTGCTGGCGGGATAATTGGGCGGGGTGTCCGGTGGATGTGATTGCGTTGAGTGACGTCGCTCAACGCGAAATGACAAAGCTCGAATGACGAATTTTTTACCACGAAGGACACGAAGAGCACGGAGGGAGATAAAGGATACCGAAGTCCAACTTGGGAAGCAGGGACTTAAGGGACGGAAGGGACCCAAGGGCGACGGAGACGCTTTTGTACACGCAGTTTGAAAAGGGATTTCCCTTTCGTGCTCTTCGTGTCCTTCGTGGTGAAAACGCCGCTACTTCAAAACCCCCGTCGCGCCCCAAAAGCACATGATCCCCTTCTGGTGCTTGTGCACAGTCACCTTCACCAGCGCCTTGTCCGGATTCGGCCCGATATTGAGCCCGAAAATATTGTGATGGCTCAGCTCGCTCCCGATGATCCCCTTCGGCGTCCATTTGCTCATGTTAAACACCACGTATGTGCAATACGCATCCACCGGCGGCTTCAGGTCGGGCCACCAATCCGGAACCGTGAACGGCTTGTTCTCCGTCGTCCCATCCTTGTAAGTCAGCGTCACATCGATGTCCGACGCCCCCTGCCCGCTGGTGACCAACAGGAAAAGCTTGGCATAATTCCCCTCGGGAATGGTGAGATCGAAACTGTCCTCCCCCTGCGCATGGCGGCGCGCGAAAAATTTCTTCCCGTCGTCGTTGGCATACGCGAGCACCACTTCGGGGTGTTTGTCATTGGCGGGATAGACGGCGTCGTCGGGTATCGCGTGCTCGGGACTGCCGCCCAGGAGCTTCGCGGCGCTTACTGTGGCCAGCCCGCCTGCCCCATCGATGTTGTTGTCCATCGGCACGACCTTCCCGTTAACAACCGTATCAATCGGCCGCGCGTTGAACACAGCGCTGGTGTCGATTTGTTTGACCTTGGGGTCTTCCGCGCGGGTGGAAACAACCGCGGCGCCGAGAAGAAGCGTGAGAACGAGGGAGATTTTCATAAGGGGAATGAAGAATAGGTTTTCGGATTTCAGGGGAACTGACGGCGCGACATTACCAAGCCCCCGCCCAAAAAGTAAACCAAGAATCGCAGGCTTAACGAGTGCCCTTGCAGCCCTGTTCATGAATTCCATGAATTCGTCGATGTTCAGCCCCGGAGGGGCGTCCGAAATTAGCCGGGGGTGGGAACCCACTGGCGTTTAGTTAAGGTAATATCCGTGCATCATTCCCAAAACTGCCGCTACCGAACCGGTAGGGGCTGACCTCCGGGCAGCCCGCCGCG
>DASZPK010000520.1:0-3585 GCA_035550335.1 Chthoniobacteraceae bacterium
TGTCGAGATTGAGCACCGTGAGCGCACGTCCGCCGGGCTCCGTGCGGCTGAGCGACATGCCGGCGATGTTCACCTTGTGGTCGCCAAGCAACTTCCCGAGCCGGCCCACGATGCCGGGCACGTCGTCGTTCTCGAGCACGAGGAGGATGCCCTCCGGTGTCGCTTCCACCGGGCGGCCATTCACCCGCACGATGCGCGCCGTGTGCCCGAAGAACGAACCGCCTGCCGAGGTTTTCTGTTCGCCGCTGAACACCGCCACATGCAGCCACTCGTTGAAATCGGTCTGCTCGCTCGATTTGATTTCGCGCACCTCCAGCCCGAGTCCCGCGGCCATCGCTCGCACGTTCACATGGTTGATGTCCTCGCCGCCCGCCGATTTCAGGAACGCGGTGAGCACCGCGCGCGTGATCGAATCCGTCGGCAAATCGTTCGCACCGCCGCCGTAGGTGATGACAATCGAGTCGTTGCGCTTCGGCGCGAGCTGCGCCACGAACCGCCCGAGCTTGTCGCCCAGCGTGAGATACGGCTTCACCACTGCATAAGTCTTCGCGTCGATGTTCGGCATGTTCACGGCGTTGCGGATTTCGCCGTCGATGAGCGCAGCGCGGATTTGCTGCGCGACCTCGATCCCCACGTTCTCCTGCGCCTCAGCCGTCGATGCCCCGAGGTGCGGCGTGAGCACCACGTTTGGCAGCGAGCGAAGCGGGAAATCCGCCGGCGGCGGCTCCACTTCATACACGTCCAGCGCGGCCGCGGCGACATGCTTGCTTTTCAAAGCCTCGTAAAGCGCCGCCTCGTCGATCAGCGTGCCGCGCGCGCAATTTACAATCCGCACGCCCTTCTTGCATTTCGCAAGCCGCTCCGCATTGAGCATGTGGTGCGTCTCCGGTGTCGGCTGCGTGTGCAGGGTGATGAAATCCGCCTGCGCGAGCAGGTCGTCGAGGTTCTCGATCAATTCCACCTGCAACACCCGCGCCCGCGACACCGCGAGATACGGATCGTAAGCCAGCACCCGCATCCCGAACGCCATCGCGCGCCGCGCCACTTCCGTCCCGATGCGCCCCATGCCGATCACCGCGAGCGATTTTCCGTAAACCTCGACGCCGTTGAACGACTTCCGGTCGAATGCCCCGCTTTTCATCGACGCGTCCGCCTGCGGGATGCTCCGCGAAATCGACAGCAGCAGTGAGAACGCGAGCTCCGCCGTCGAGATCGTGTTCCCGCCCGGCGTGTTCATCACAATGATGCCGCGCTTGGTTGCCGCATCGACATCGACATTATCCACGCCCACCCCCGCGCGCCCCACCACCTTCAGGTTCGTGGCTGCCGCGAGCACCTTCGCGTTCACCTTCGTCTGGCTGCGCACGACGAGGCCGGCGAACTGCGGGATGATTTCGATAAGCTGGTCTTCCTTCAACCCGGTCTTCACGGTCACATCGAGTGCGCCGCCCGCGGTGAGTTCGCTCACGCCGCGTTCCGAGATGGGATCTGATACGAGAATTTTTAAGGCTTCCATGGGAACGAAAACCTTACGTGCTCCCAAAGAAACGTGTCAAAGACATATTCTTTCCTGCGCCCGGCGATCACCCATGACCACCGCGTGAAGCGCAGCCATTCCATTGTCGCCCTCGCCCCTCGACCTCTCCTTCGTCGAGTTTCCACCCTCACTTTTCACTTCCTTACTGCGGTGTCGTGACCTCGCGCGCCAGCACGTCCACCGTCCCGTTGCGCTCGCGCCGCACATCGTAGATTTCGAACGGGCGCATCTCGTCGCGCGAAACCGTGGAGCCTTCCGCGGGCGGTTTGTTGCCCGAGGGAAACTCCACCAGCACGCGCACGGAATTCGAATGCGCGAGCGGATTCAGCGCGCTCAGCACGCCCCCCTTCGCGCGCAGCACCGCGCTGTTTTCATTCGAGGCCGTCACGACGAATTGCCCGCTCAAATAAAGCTCCTCCCCGCCCGTCCCCCGGTCGGCCAGTTCCGCCGCCTCCGTGATCTTCAACAATTTCCCACGCGGCATCTGGCCCGGCTTGAACACCTTCCACTGCTTCCCCGTATCGGTCCCCGGTGTTGCCTCGGCCTGGATGAACGGCTGCAACTGCACATTTGGATTGTTCGCGGCGACTCCTGGCGTCGGTGCGGGCGTCGGCTGCATATCGGTCCCCGATGTCTCCGGTTCGGGGGTCTCGAACGGCGCCGGCGTCACGTTCTGCGCAAACGCCGGCGGAGGCGCCACGGGTGTCGCGACCGCCAGCGGCGCCGGGGTTGGCGTCACCTGCACGATCGGCACGGGCGGCGGGGTCGATGTAAGGCGTGGCGGTGTCCCGCGCGCAACGGCCGGGGTCGGTTGCGGGCTCCCGCGCGTGCCCGGTTTTGGCGTCGAGACGGGGAGGGGCGGCATCACGCGCACCAGTTGCGCGCTCGCGGGCGACGCCGAGGGCGAGGCGTCCGGGTTATTGCCCTCCGTCGCCTCGGTGTGCGCCGCCGCGTAATTTCTCCCGGCGGTCGGGATCGACGCCAGCGTCGTGATTGGCAGCCTGCCCTCGAGATGGAGGCTCGTGGGGGGATCGAGGTCGAACGTCCCCACGCTGTTTTTCAATGTGTAACTTCCGTAAGTGATCGGCATCGCCGTCAGCAACAGCCGCCCGTCCGCCAGCTTCTGCACGTGGAGGATCGCTGTCAGTTCCGTCGTCCGCTGCGGCGCGATCAACACCCCGGGCGTGAGCGTTTGCTTCAAGTCGGCCACGCTCGACGGCCCCGCTGTGTACACATACTCCATCAACACCTGCGGGAAATCGTTGCACTGCGCCAGCGCCACCATCCCCGAGGGAAAAATATCGCTCCCCGCCTTCAGCTCGCGCGCGTTGATCATCGTGAATTGCCCCGTGATGTACGGCACCGAATTCCCAGCCGTCTGGTAATTCCGGATGTATTCGCGCAGCAGGTTCGCGTTCTCCAGTTGCAGCTCCCCCTCCGTCATCACCGAGTATTTGTCGTAAATCTTTTGGGCCGTGTAAAAATCCCCCGGCGGCGCTGCGAGGTATTCAAAACGCTTTGGCGGCTCCACCTTGTGCAGTTTCAGCAGCAACCGGTAATTGCGCGGGATCTCCGGGTGGCCGAACACGTAAAAACTTCCCAGCCAGGTCGCCAGCACCGCCCCCGTGAGCAGGAGGATGCACACCGTCCAGAGGAAGAGATTGTCCTTTTTTTGCGGCCCGAGGTCGTATTCGCGCCTGAAAAAATCGTCGTCCATCTCGTTTGAATGTTTGGCCGGGATTCGCGCCGGCTAGCTCTTGTGCGCCTCTGCCGCGGCCTGCTCCGCATCCGTTTCAAACGACGTCCCGCAACCGCAACTCCGCACCGCGTTGGGATTGTTGATCCGGAAACCGGACCCCGCCAGCCCGTCCGCGTAATCAATCGTCGAGCCCCCGAGGTAGCGCGCGCTTTCCGCGTCGATGATCACCTTCACGCCGCCGCGCTCGATCACCTCGTCCCCCTCCTTCGCTTCGTCAAGATTCATCCCGTATTGCAACCCCGCGCACCCGCCCGATTCCACAAAAATGCGAAGCCCCTTGTTAGCCTCC
>DASZPK010000521.1:0-5050 GCA_035550335.1 Chthoniobacteraceae bacterium
CATCGCGAACAGCGGCCTGCTCGCAACGGGTTGGGCCAAGCGCCTGCCTAACAATAGCACGCCGTACACCTCGACCATCGTTTTCCTCGTGCGCAAGGGGAACCCGAAAAATATCAAGGACTTCGACGACCTCATCAAACCCGGCGTCCAGGTCATCGCGCCGAATCCGAAGACCTCAGGCGGCGCGCGCTGGGCTTACCTCGCCGCGTGGCTTTACGCTGACGTGAAGTTCAACAAGGACGAGGCCAAATCCCGCGATTTCGTGGCGAAGCTGTATAAAAACGTCCCTGTGCTCGACTCCGGCGCGCGCGGTTCCACCACCACCTTCGCCCAGCGCGGCATCGGCGACGTCCTCCTCGCGTGGGAAAACGAAGCCCACCTCGCGCAAAAGGAATTCGGCGCGGATAAGTTCGACATTGTCACACCGCCGCTGAGCATCCTTGCCGAGCCCCCCGTCGCCGTGGTGGACAAGGTCGCCGAGAAGCGCGGCACCATCGCCGTGGCCAGGGCCTATCTCGAATACCTCTACTCCGACGAGGGCCAGGAAATCGCCGCGAAGAATTTCTACCGCCCGCGCAACGAAAAGGTTGCCGCGAAATACGCCGATCAATTTCCGAAACTCAAACTTGTGACTGTTGACGAAGCCTTCGGCGGCTGGCAGAAAGCCCAAGCCACGCATTTTGCCGATGGCGGCGTCTTCGATCAAATTTACGCGCAGGCAAAATAAGCCGCCGTTTCCAAATGTCTTCAGTGCAAACCATGGGTGTCTCCGTGTCTGTTTAGTTGAACTGGCGGCGCCGGTTAAAATCCCGGCGCCGCCTTCAAACCCGCGCAATCCTCGACCATGCGAGCAAAATACAACCCGGCCCGCATCGATCCCGCAGAGCGATCGAGCGCCATCGATTTCGGCTCCGCCACCCGCAGGCGGCGTTCCGTCGAGGAGACATTGGCCCGGCTTACCGCGGCCGCCGCTTATTCCGACTATATCTACTATCTCCCCGTCGGGCTTTTTCATCATGGACGAGATGCTTATCGACTCGCGCGCTATATTTTCCTCGGGCCCGCATCGGGCGATGAGCCGATCAAGCTCGCAATTTTTGCGGGGCTCGATGGCCGCTATTCCGAGAGCATCGAGGCGCTCGTGGAATTCCTCCTCCGTCTCGAACTCGAGCCCATCCGCGCGCGAGGCTACCAGATTTTTGTCTATCCCATTTGCAATCCCACCGGCTTTGAGGACGCCACGCGCGAGACCCGCCGCGGCCACGACCTCGCGCGCGAGTTGTGGAACGGCTCCCGCCAGCCTGAGGCCTATTACCTCGAGCGTGAGCTCGGCGTGCTCCAGTTTCATGGCGTGATCACCCTCGGCGCCGGCACGGGTTTCAGCGGGTTGCGCGCCCGCTCCTCCTCGCCGGTCCTCGATGCCGCGCTCGTCGCGCCCGCGATCGACGCCGCCGAAAAATACCTCGCCTGCAATCCCGCCGGCGATCATCCCTTTCCCGCCGCAACCGCCGGCCGGGAACGTTACGAGTGGGGGCTCGTCAATCCGGCGGAGCTGAACACGGCGCCGTTCGAACTCACCTTCGAAACGGCACGCTCGGCTCCGCCGGTCCTCCAGGTCAAGGCCGCGGTGGCTGCGCTGGGCCGCGTGCTCGCCGAGTACCGCCCGTTCCTCGCGGCGCGGCAAAACATTTGATAAACATGACCCGCGCCGCCACAGCCACCCTCGAAATGTTCCCGGCATCCCGCTGGCAATGGTCGCCGGGCGACATCGCATTGCTGGCCGTGGATGATATAGATTGCAGCGTGAACAACCGCCCATCCATCAAGGAACTCCTCCTCCCGCTCTTCATCCAGGTCGGCTCATCGGATTTTCTCCGGGCCGATTCACTCGGATTCTGGCGCGTGGGCATCGAGCGCTACTGGCTGCCGCGTTTCGTCTTCCAGCGCACCCAACTCGTGAAACCGCGCATCAAGATCGCCATCTTCGCCGGCCTCCACGGCGACGAGACCGCCTCCATCCTGGGATTGATTGACTTTGTAAAACACCTCGACGCCAATCCGATGCTCGGCCGCGAATACCAGCTCTGGATCTATCCCGTTTGCAACCCCACCGGCTATGTTGACGGCACCCGCCACTCCCGTTCCGCCAAGGACCTTAACCGCGAGTTTTGGAAAAACTCCCTCGAGCCCGAAGTCCAACTCATCGAGCAGGAACTCCAGCACCAGCGCTTCGATGGTATCATCTCGCTGCATTGCGACGACACCAGTCACGGCGTGTACGGCTTCGTCCGCGGCGCCACACTTACGCGCCACCTCCTGGAACCCGCCCTCGCCGCCGCCGAGGCTGCGCTCCCGGTGAACAAAGAGGACCGCATCGACGGCTTCCACGCCGTGAACGGCATCATCCACACTGCGTACGACGGCATCCTCTCCGCGCCGCCTGATGCCCAGCCCGCCCCCTTCGAGATCATCCTCGAAACGCCGCACCTCGCCCCGGAAGACCTCCAGCGCCAGGCCTTCTCCCTGGCGCTCGAATCCATCCTCACCACCTACCGCGAAATGATCTCCTTCGCCGCGAATATCTGACATGCCGTTCCTTCAAACCAAAAAGCATGCGCTGCCGGGGTTCCGGCTCACGCTTGGTTATACAGCGTTTTACCTGAGCGCGATCGTCCTGATCCCCTTCGGCTGCCTTTTTGCCAAAGCCTTTTACGGCCCGTTTTCGCACGCGTGGCGTGTTGTCTCCAATCCCGAGGTCGTGGCCTCTTACAAACTGAGCTTCGGGGCCTCGCTTACGGCCGCTCTCGTGAATGCCATCTTCGGCTTCCTCACCGCATGGACGCTTACGCGCTACCAATTCCCCGGGAGGCGGATACTCGATGCATTTGTCGATTTCCCATTCGCCCTCCCCACCGCCGTCGCCGGCATCGCCCTCACCGAACTCTACGCCCCGCACGGCTGGATAGGCGCATGGCTCGCACGCGCCGGCATCACCGTCGCCTACACGCCCCTCGGCATCGTGGTGGCCCTCGTCTTCATCGGATTTCCCTTCGTCGTGCGCACGGTGCAGCCCGTTCTCGCCGCGCTCACGCAGGATGTCGAGGAAGCCGCCGCCTGCCTCGGCGCATCGCGCTGGCAGACCTTCCGCCGCGTCATTCTTCCCGCCGTGATCCCTTCGCTCCTCACCGGCGTCACACTCGCCTTCGGGCGCGCCGTGGGCGAATACGGCTCCGTCGTCTTCATCTCCGCAAACCTCCCCTTCAAAACCGAAATCACTCCGGTCCTCATCGTCTCCCGCCTGGAACAATACGATTACCAAGGCGCCGCAGCCATCGGGATTGTAATGCTGTTGCTCTCACTTTTTATCCTCCTGCTGGTCAACCTCATCCAATATTGGAATGGCCGCCGCACCGGCCACGTCCTCGTCTCGTAAAATGGCCGGCGCTGTCGAGACACTCACACAACCCCGCTTCGCCGCGCCCCGCGCCGCCACCGCCGAGGCGCCGTGGGTGAGGTGGATCCTCATCACGCTTGTCACCGCGTTTTTCGCCGCGTTCCTGCTGCTCCCATTGGCCGTCATCTTCGCCGAGGCGTTTTCGCATGGCGTGCAGGGCTATCTCGCAGCGTTCAAGGACCCCGCCACCTTCGCCTCCATCCGGCTCACGCTGCTCACCGTCGCCATCGCCGTGCCGTTAAACACCGTTTTTGGCCTCGCCGCCGCGTGGGCCATCACCCGGTTCGACTTCCGCGGGCGCGACCTGCTCATCAGCCTCATCGACCTCCCCGTGTGGGTCTCGCCGGTGGTGGGCGGCCTGTTATACATCCTTTTACTCGGTCCCCGCCATGGCGTGCTTGGCCCATGGCTCACCGGGCACAATATCAAAATCATCTTCGCCCCCGCCGGCATCATCATCGCCACGAATTTCGTGACCTTCCCATTCGTCGCCCGAAGCCTCATCCCCCTCATGCACGCGCGCGGGTGCGACGAGGAGGAAGCCGCGCTCACCCTCGGCGCGAACGGCTGGCAAATCTTTTTCCGCATCACGCTGCCGAAAATCAAGTGGGCCCTCGTTTACGGTGTCATCCTCTGCAACGCGCGCGCCATGGGCGAATTCGGCGCCGTCTCCGTCGTCTCCGGTCACGTGCGCGGCCTCACGAACACCATCCCGCTGCAAGTGGAGATCCTCTACAACGACTATGCCTTCACCTCCGCCTTCGCCGTGGCCTCGCTCCTCTCCTTCCTCGCCCTCATCACCCTCGGGATCAAAACTCTCGCCGAATGGCAATCCCAGCGCCAGCTCCGCCAATCCCTGGAATAAAACCGCGCCATCCCACTTTTTCCACATGAGCATCGAAATCCGCAACATCGGCAAAGCCTTCGGCAAATACCCCGCCCTCAAGGACACCAACCTCGACATCCCCACCGGCCAGCTCGTCGCCC
This sequence comes from Chthoniobacteraceae bacterium, assembly GCA_035550335.1. GTDB lineage: Bacteria > Verrucomicrobiota > Verrucomicrobiia > Chthoniobacterales > Chthoniobacteraceae > DASZPK01. The sequence continues at coordinate 4,442 of DASZPK010000521.1, forward strand.
TCCTCGGCCCCAGCGGCTCTGGTAAAACAACGTTATTACGCATCATCGCCGGTCTCGAATTTCCCGACACCGGCCGCGTCCTGTTCGATGGCGACGACGTCACCCGCAAAAGCGCCCACCATCGCCGCGCCGGCTTCGTCTTCCAGCATTACGCCCTCTTCCAGCACATGACCGTCGCCGATAATATCGCCTTCGGCCTCCGCGTCCGCCCGCGCAACACCCGCCCCTCCGCGTCGGAGATCCGCGACCGCGTCCACGCCCTTCTTTGCCGGGTTGGCCTCGAAGCCTTCGGCAAACGCTTTCCCGCCCAGCTCTCCGGCGGCCAGCGCCAGCGCATCGGCCTTGCCCGCGCACTCGCCATCGAACCCCGCGTCCTGCTCCTCGACGAACCCTTCGCCGCGCTCGACGCCAAGGTCCGCAAGGAAATGCGCCGCTGGCTCCGCGAAATCCTCGAGGAAACGAAACTCACCAGCCTCTTCGTCACGCACGACCAGGATGAAGCCTTCGAAGTCGCCGACCGCGTCGTCGTCCTCGGCGACGGCCTCATCCAGCAGGATGCCCCGCCCGCCGAAATCCGCACCAATCCCGCGAATTTCTTTGTGAACGATT
>DASZPK010000522.1:0-3463 GCA_035550335.1 Chthoniobacteraceae bacterium
GGCAAACGCCGCGCGGGTGGGCGGGCTGGCGTTCTAAAGTCGCCGCTACTTCTTCTTACCGTGACCGTGCCCGTGATGGCTGCTGCTGGCGGCGGTTTCACCGTCGGATTCGGGCTGCTCGGCTTCGAAATTAAGCTTGCCGGAGATGATTTCCTGGAGGGCGATGTCCGAAAAGCCCATGCGCGGGGTGGTCTCGATGAGCGGACGGTGGCCTTGGGTAAGCTGACGGACACGGCGGGAGACGACGTTGACCAGGACTTGCGTGTTGGGGATGGTTTTAAGGGCTTCTTCGAGCAATTGGCTGGTCATAAGGACGCTAAAACAGGGTCAGGGTCTGGAAAAAATGGAGCGGGAGTTTGTACCCGGAAGGAGGGATTGTCAAATGGAATTTCAAATTTAAGATTTCAGATGTCAAATTGAAAAAGAGGCGGTCGCGGGCCGGCCGTTTCAATTCGAAATTTGAAATCTGCAATTTGAAATTTACGCGCCGGGCGGCGCGGCTGCTGGCGCCGGGCGCTTTTGCAGCGTGATGCGCTTGACGCGGGCGTCGTCCTGCGGGCTCCAGGTCATGACCTCCGGGTCGTCTTTGAACACGTTGTGGACGATGCGGCGGTCGTAGGCGTTCATCGGGTCGAGATGGACGGGACGGCCGGTTTTGCGGACGCTCTCGGCGAGTTGCTTCACTTTTTGCACGAGGGCGTCCTCCCGCATTTCGCGGAAGTGCTCGACATCGACCTGCGCGCGCGGGGCCTCGCGGTCGTTGATCTGGAGGAGGCGGTTCAGGAGGAATTGGATGTCCTCGAGGGTCTCGCCGTGACGGCCGATGAGCCGCTCGCGCTCGGGGGTGTAGATTTGGAGCACCAAGCCGTTCGGGGTTTCGAACTCCTTTATGTCGCAAATGAAGCCCAGGTAGCCGAGCATCGTATCGAGAATTTCGCGGGCGGTTTGGGGCATTTGTTTAAGGGGAACAACGCTTTCGGATTTGGCTTCGCGCTACGTCATTTTTTCTTTTTGCCGGGCGGGATCACTTTTTCCAAGGTCGGCGGGACTTGATTTTTCGTCACGATAAACTGGACGACGGAAAACAGGTTGCTGACCATCATGTAAAGCGCAAGCCCGGATGCGTAGTTATAGCAGATGAACAAAAAAATCAATGGCGTGAAAAGCATCATCCGCTGCTGCGAGGGGTCTCCGGATTTCGGCGTCATGAAGGTCATCCATGCGCTGGTGGCGGCCATGCAGAGCGGGAGGATGTTGAGGGGCCAGCCGAGGAAGGGGATATGGCCGATGGTGTCGGGTTGGGTGAGGTCATGCACCCAGAAAAAGCGGCTGTTGCGCAGTTCGATGGCCGTGCCGAGCATCGCATAGAACCCGAAAAAGATGGGCAACTGGATGAACATCGGCAGGCAGCCGCCAAATGGGTTCACGCCATACGCGCGGTAGAGTTTGATGACCTCCTGGTTGAGGCGCTCGGGGGCGTCCTTGTACTTTTCCCGGAGCTCGGCCATCTTCGGGTTGAGCAGGCTCATCTTTTTCATGGACTGCGTGGCGCGGTTTTGAAGCGGCCAGAGCAGCAGTTTCAGGATGATGGTGAGGACAATGATGGCCACGGCGTAGCCGCCTACCCAGTTGTGCAGCCAGATGAGCGCCTTGAGCAGGACGCGGCTGATGGGGCCCCTCCAGCCGGTTTGCATGATGCCGACCTGCCCCCCATCGAGGTGCTTGAGGAGATTGTATTCGCGGGTGCCGAGATAGATTTTAAATTTCTCGGTGTGCGGCGTGCCGGGCGCGAGGTCGAACCCGGGCATGCCGAGCGCGCCGTTGATGGCCCACCACTGGGAGGAGACGCCGGGGGTGCGGCTGACAGCCGATTGGACGCCCGCGGTGTGCTGAAGGATGTCGACCGGGATGCGATCGCTCCAGACCTGGGTGCCGGGCGTGGATACCGGCGTGATGATCGTGGCGAAGTATTGATTATGCACGCCGGCCCAGCCGATATCGGGCGACGCGTTGGTGATCTCGAATTTTTCCGGCGACCCGATGATCGGCATGTGGCTGCCGGCAAAGGCCGAAACGCCGGTTTCCTTGGTCGAGCCTTTCACGTCCCAATCCATGCCTATATAGGTGCCATAGTCGTTCTTGTGGACTGGGGCGGTCGCGCCAATGGCGATGAACCAGGGCTTCTGGAAATGATTTTGCGTGCCGAGGTTTTTGAAAGTGATGTCGAGCGTGGTGATGTATTGGTTCACATCACCCACGGATGTGGGAAGGGTGTATTTTTTCGTGATCTGGATCTGGTCGGCCGTGGTGCGCTCGTAGGTGATGGTGCCATCGGTGCCGGTGGTGGAGGTGTATGAGTCATCCATCCCCTCGACCGGCTGGTCGCTGGTCGCGCCGACGGGGGCGGGGCCGTATTCGTTCAGCACGATGTTTTTCTTGCTCTCGCTGTCGGTGATGTGGTTGAGCAGCGTGGCGCGCGCGATGCCGCCGCCATGGTTCGTAAAGGTGAAGGCGACGGCTTTGTTTGCCGAGAGCTCCTCGGTTTTTTCCGGCAGCACAGGAACGGGCGTGGGGGCTGGCACGGTGCCGGGCTCGACGGTCTGCGGCGGGGGCGTGGCCTGGCCGCCGGGGGCCGCCGCCACGGCTGGCGTTGGGGAAGGGCTGGCGCCGGGTGGCACGGGGGGAGTCTTCGGCTGGTTATACAAGCACAGCGCGATGAGAATGATAAGGATGGCTACGGCTACTTTTCCTGTTCTATCCATTTTGAAATTCGTTTTTTCTATCGGGCTTTTCCGTGGTGGCCGCCGCAGCATGCGGCGGTGTGCTCCTTGCCCGTGCGGGGTTCGGGCACGGGATCATGGCCCTCGCCGCCCCATGGGTGGCAGCGGCAGATGCGCTTGATGCCGAGCCAGCTTCCGCGCAGGTTGCCATGGCGCTCGACGGCCTCGAGGAAATACTGCGAGCAGGTAGGCTCAAAACGGCATCCGCCCGCGGGCCCGGAGAGCGCGTGCAGCACGGGCGAGAGGAAGATTTGATAAAAGCGGATGGCGAGCCGGATCATGAAGGTGTGGTGAGAATAGAGGCCTTGTGCGCCAACTGCAACCATTCGCGTTGCAGCGATTCGAAGGTCGCCTCCGCCGCGCTTTTGCGCGCGATGATCACGAGCCAGAGCGAGGGATTCAACCCGGGCCTGGCGATGCGGGCGATCTCGCGGAAGCGCCGGCGGATGCGGTTGCGCTCGACGGCGCCGCCTACGCGCCGCGACGTGATGAGACCGAACTTCGTTTCCGCGGTGGGTGAGTTTTTCAACACGCTCAAGACCATGAAACGCCCGTGGCAGGAGAACCCGCGGCGTTTGACTTCGTCAAACTCGGAGGCCCGCAGCAGCCGTGCCGATTTGGGGAAGCGGTTGCTGGGAAAGCGATGGGCGGGCATGGCTTCACCCAAAGCAGGCGGGCTGGGA
>DASZPK010000523.1:0-10041 GCA_035550335.1 Chthoniobacteraceae bacterium
CGCGGTAATCAGAGCGCCGCCGCCATTGGGGTCGTTGGCGTTGAATATTTTTACCCCGCCCTTCGATCCGACATACATCGCAAGTGTGCCCAGCGATTCCCGGCATCGCGCAAAGCGCCGGGCCATTTCCTTCTCGGGCAGCATGTCTTTGAATTCGGAACTGGCGCGCTTGTCCAGCTCCCCGGCAACCCACGCGCGGACGATTTCCGGGACCGAGTCATCCACGTATCGCTTGGCGGAGTTGCCGAGGAAATAAAGCATGGTGGCATCAATGATGCCAAGCACCGCCAGCAGCGCCGGGATGAGGAAAAACACCCGCCATGGGAAAGGCCCCCGTCTCTTGTTCCTGTGAGCGCGAAGTTCACGCGGCACTGAAGGAGGGTCCGGGGTAACCAGTTCGGCGCCGTCAAATTCGCGGCCACACTCGCACAACCACGAATCCAATGCGCATCCCTTGCCGCAGTGCGGACAAATTTTCATGCGGATTTAAGAGCGGTATATCACGCCCGCCGGGCTTTTGCAGCAGAATACCGGATGACGCCAATTGAATGAATCACAACCCCGCGCGTCTTACGTTCTCACGAATGTCCACACCCGCCCGCATCCGCTTCCTTCTGCCGCTATTCCTGGTCCTCGCGGCCTTGCAGCCTGTGCACGCCGACTCGCTGGAAGACGTGCTGATCCGCGGCTGGGCCACCACCCACTCCGGAAAGGTGCATTACGAAATCCACATTGCTTACCCGCCGTCCGCCCGGGATCGCACCCCCCCGATTCGCTCCATCGAGATCATGCTCGGAAAACAGAAAGTCATCTTTCCCGCGTCAGCCCTCAACCCAAGTAGCAATGGCTGGCAGGTGCCCCGCGGCGTCTTTGGCAATGTCGGCAAGGAAAATGAATTCAGTCTCTATTTCAGCGAATGCGGCGACGGCGCGAGGAGTTACTCGCTCGAGTTCTTCATCAAACACGGGCGCGTGGTGAGCCGGCAGTTGATTCCCGCCGGGATGTCCGAATTGACGGATGCCCTTGAAATCTTCGACGCGCAGGGACACATCGTTTACGACGGCCCCTGCAATCGCAGCGGCGATCCCACCGGGAAGATCTCGAAGGAAGCGAAGCTCGCGCTCCAGTAAGCGATAGGCTGAAATACCTACCAGTTGCTTCTCAAGTATTCAAACTGAGCCGCTACCCGGCAGTCTGCCGGCCCCGCCTCCCGGCTTACGCCGGGGATTCCTCGTACATCGCGCGCACCGAAGGACGGGTCAGCACGACAAAGGTGAAAATCCCCAGCACCGTCCCGAACGGCAATAACAGGCAATCGATCCCTGCCACGATGAACGTGAACATCCGTCCCTTGCGCTTGCGGATGCAAAAGCCGGAAATCACGTTCAATGCGCCCGCGATCACGTTGAGGGTTCCCATCACCGCCATCATCAGCTTGAAGAATACGAAAAACTCTTTCGGCGGCGGAGGCGGTTGATGCTGAAACGCGGGGTTCTGCTGCCAGAAGGCCGGGTTCTCGAACATGTCGTGCATCATCGAGATTTGGAGGATCATCGTCAGGAGCCCCAGCAGCATCAGGCCCGCGAGGACGAAATGGAAAATCGAGATGAGCTTCACATGCTCCGCATCCTTCGTCCACGCGCGGTTTGGGATGGGAGGAGGGGTGGTATACATGGGCAATGCCGCTCACCTGGCATCGCGGAGATAACTGGAACGCGGCGCGGGTGTCAATCACGCGGTGTTCCTACAGCGCGCGAAGCGTCACCCAATTCGCTTTCAAATACTGCTCCCCGCTGAAATCGGCGGGCATCGGCGCGGAGCGCAGCTCCCATTTTTGCGGATCGTCCAGCCCGTCGGTAATGAGGTAACGGAAATCCGCCCCGGCGAGGCTGCGCTGGTTCGTGGAGCAGAAGAGCGTGCCGCCGGCATTGAGCAGCGCCGCGGCCTCGCGCACAAGCGGCGTGAAGCCGCTCTCGATGGTAAAGACCGCCCCTTTTTCATTGCGCGAGAAAGTGGGCGGATCGATCAGGATGATGTCGAATTTGCGCCCCTTTTTGCGGAAGCGCTTCAGCCACTCCATCGTGTCGCCGTAAATGAAATCGTGCGGAGCGGCGGCGGAGAGGCCATTGAGCGCGTAATTACGCTTGCCCCATTCGAGATAGCGTTTCGAGAGGTCGAGGTTCACCGTCTCCCCTCCCCCCATGGCCGCGCTCACGCCGAAGGCGCACGTATAAGCGAAGGTGTTCAACACCGTTTTACCAGCGGCCATTTTGCGCAGCGCGAGCCGGTTGTCCCGCTGGTCGAGGAAAATCCCCTGCGAATAGCCCGAGGCGAAGTCGATCCAGTATTTCAGCCCGTTCTCGCTCACGACGAACGGCTCCTCCTGCCGCACTCCGCAAGTCCACTGCGGCGATTCGCTGCCACCGAGCTGTTTCCAATGGATCGACTCCGGCTGCGGCGCATCCTTGAGCCAATCCGGGAACGGCCCCCGCGTCTCCACGAGCCAGTGGCCGGCGAAATCATCCACAATGAGGTCCTTGAACCCATCCCCCGCCCCGTCCGCAATGCGCAGCGCGTCCGTGTCCGCGGCGCGGATGGCGGCGCGCGCGGGTTGTGCGATGGCGTGGGCGAGTTTGTCGAGCATGGAAAGGATGCTAACCGCAAAGCACGCAAAGACCGCAAAGAAAAAAGCGCCCCGCTCCCTGCTTGCCCCGCCACCCCTTTTCCCGCATCATCGCGTCATGGCCATCCTCCCCATCCTCCAGATCATTTTCTACCTCGCCGTGATGTTTGCCCCTGCCGGAACAAAATCGCTCGCCCTCACCGAGGGCTGGAACCAGAAAATCACCTGGACCCTCCAGGACGACGGCACATGGAAAGCCGCAAACGCCTCCGGTGGCGACATGGGCGCGTGGTCGGCAAAGGACGGCAAGGTCTCCGTGACCCGCGATGGCAACACCGTCACCACCGACGTCTCCCCATTCGTGAAAGTCGAAACCGCCGCCGATCAAACGAAAACCGCCACCGTAGAGGGCAAACCCCTCACCGTGGCCATCGCTGAAAACGGCGACATCCATTTCTCGCAGCCCAAGGACGGCCTCTTCACCCGCACAATGACAATCACTCCCGGCAAGTAACCCGCGCCGCCGCATACCAAAGCGCGCCTTTTTTCCACTTTCACTTTCACTCTCACTTCCCCTTCATTTTCCCCATTTACAGCCCAAAATCTTCGGCTAATCTAACCCACTCATGTTCCGTTTCCCTTGGAAAATCGCCCTCGCCTGCCTGTTCTGCGCAAGCGCCGCTTCCCTCAGCGCTGCAATGCCCTCGGCAGAAGCCACCCCGACTCCCACCCCTGCCACCGATGCCGTCCCGGTTGCCACGCCCTCGCCGAAACCCGGCTCCGGCGCCACCCCGCCCGCGGGAGCAATGCCTTCGAATACGCCCCCGAACGCCGTCACTCCCGTCACCACACCCCCGACCGGCACAACCCCGGTCCCCACTCCCGCCGAGACCGCGCCGCCCCCGCCCGCACCCGCTCCTGAGGCCCAGCACATCCGTGCCGCCGCAGTCGTGCGCAAAAGCTTGGTCCGCATCACCGTCACCACGCAGGAGGCTAATTTCCGTGTCCCATGGTTCCCCGGCGGCACCGGCGGCGGCATCGGCGCCGGGTTCGTGATCGATGGCGAGCGCATCCTCACCAACGCCCACGTCATCAGCAACGCCAAATACATCACCGTCGAAAAAGACAACGACCCGAACACCTACACCGCACACGTCCAATTCGTCGGCCACGATTGCGACCTCGCCATCCTCAAAATCGACGACCCGAATTCCTCCGATTTCTTCAAGGGCACCATCCCCCTCGAATTCGGCGGCCTCCCGGAAATCGAATCCACCGTGACCGTCTACGGCTACCCCATCGGCGGCGAGCGCATGTCCGTGACCAACGGCATCGTTTCGCGCATCGATTTTCAAACCTACTCCCACTCCGGCGTCGATCAGCACCTCACCATCCAGACCTCCGCCGCCATCAATCCCGGCAATAGCGGCGGCCCCGTGCTCCAGGATGGCAAAGTCGTCGGCGTCGCCTTCCAGGGCTACGGCGGCGATGTCGCGCAAAACATCGGTTACATGATCCCCACCTCGGTCGTCCTCCGTTTCCTCAAGGACATCGAGAGCGGCACTTACAACCGCTACATGGATCTCTCCGTCACCACATTCGACCTGAAAAATCCCGCCATGCGCAAGGCCCTCGGCCTCAAACCCGATGGCGACGACGGCATCATGGTCGGCATGGTCGCTGCAAAAGGCAGCTCCGATGGCATCCTGCAAGTCGGCGATGTTCTCCTGGCCATCGACGGCCACCCCATCGCGAAGGACGGCGCCGTCGACCTCGATGACGAGCGCATCCAGATGGCCGAAATCGTCGAGCGCAAATTCAAGGGCGACTCCGTCACCATGCACATCCTCCGCGACAAGAAGGAAATGGACGTCTCCATCCCGCTCAAGGTCGCCTGGGCCTACGAGATGCAGGCCAACAGCTACGACGTCCTCCCCCGCTACGTCATGTTCTGCGGCCTCCTCTTCCAGCCTCTCTCGCACGATTTCATGGAGGCCAATAGCATCGAGGACCTCCGCCTCCGCTATTACTACGAGTATTTCCTCTCGCAGCAGCTTTACATCGAACACCCCGACGTGGTCGTCTTAAGCTCGATCCTGCCCGACGACATCAACGCCTATCTCGGCGGCTTCCGCGATAGCATCGTGGACGAAGTGAACGGCAAAAAAATCAAGACCCTCAAGGATCTCTCCGCGGCGTTCGCTCAAAGTCCGGCCCCCGACCGCTTCGTAATCAAGGTCATCGGCAGCGGCGTTCCCATTGTCATCAATGGCAAGGATGCCGCCGACGCGCAAAAACGGATCATGCGGAATTACCACGTGACCAAGGCCGAAAACCTGACCGAAACCCCCGAGGATTAAAGGATCCAAGCCCATGAAAAATTTCCGCACTTTCAAAACCGCATTCGCCCTCCTGCTCGCAGCAGCCGGACTCGTGTGCACGCCCGGCCTCAGCGCCGCCGCGAAAAAACCCGCCGTCTCCACCAACAAGAAATCCGCCACGCCCGCCGTGAAACCCCTTCCCGTCGTCCGCGTGAACGTGACCGACGAACCCTACGACTTCATCCACCCGTGGGATAAAAAGCAGGCCTTCACCCACCGCGCCCTCGGCATCGTGCTCCCCGGCAACCGCGTGCTTGTCACCGCCGAACTCGTGGCCGATTCCACCTACGCGCAACTCGAGCGGCCCGACACCGGCGACAAAGTCCCCGCGCTCGTCGATGCCATCGATTACGAGGCGAACCTCGCCATCCTCGAGCCCACCAAGGACGATTTCCTCAAGGGAGTGAAACCCCTCGTGCTGGATGATGCAAAAACCGGCGACGCGGTCAGCGTCTGGCAGGTCGAAAACACCGGCGCCCTGCTCACCACCTCAGCCCTTCTCACCACCGTCGAAGTAACGCATTACCCCATCGGCAATGCGACGCTTCTCCTCTACCGCCTCACCTCCCAGCTCCAGTACCGCGACAACAGCTTCACCGTCCCCGTTGTCAAGGGCGGCAAGCTCATCGGCCTCCTCATGCGCTACGATGCCCGCAGCCAGAACGCCGACGTCATCCCCGCCACGGTCATCAAGCACTTCCTCACCGCCGCCGCGAAAAAGGAATACAAGGGCTTCCCCGAGGCCGGACTCTTCTACGCCGCCTCGCGCGACCCCGACCTCCGCGCCTACGCCGGACTCAAGCCGACTGACACCGGCGGCGTCTACGTCTCCGAAGTGCTCAAGCACAGCCCCGCCGACGATGCCGGCATCCAGGCCGGCGACGTTTTGCTCGCCATCGGCAACAACGCCATCGACCAGGACGGCAACTACACCGACCCGCAATACGGCAAACTCTCCCTCCTCAATCTCATCTGCACCAAGAGCTACGACGGCGATGTGCTGAAATTCAAAATCGCCCACCAAGGCGAGGAAAAAACCGTCGACGTAAAAGTCGCCAACCGCCCCCCCGATGACTACGTCATCGACCCGTACATCATCGGCAAAGCCCCGAAATATTACGTCCTCGGCGGCCTCGTCTTCCAGGAACTCTCCCGCCAGTATTTGAAGGAATGGGGCGCCGGCGGCGGCGACTGGAGTAAGAAAGCCCCCCTCCGCTTCGTCTACATGGACCAATACCAGTCCGAGCTTTTCCCCGAAGCCGGCTCCCACCACAAGCTCGTCTTCCTGAGCCAGGTTCTCCCCTGCAAAGGCACCCTCGGCTACGATGATCTGTGGGGCCTCATCATCACCAAAATCAACGACGTCCCCATCAACAGCCTCGCCGACATCGACACCGCCCTGCAAAAACCGCAGAACGGCTTCCACAAAATCGAATTCGACGAATACCCGAAGGTTATCTATCTCGACGCCAAGCAAGTAGAAGCCGACTCCCGTTTATTGATGAAAAAGTACGAGATCGACTCCCTCAAGCAGCTCGAATAATAGCAGTGACCCACGTAAACTGATCTGCCTTATTCGAGCTAAACTGCCTTATTTGAAATGCCCTGAAAGGGCATCATCACTTAGCCCAGGGTTGGCCGCATCCCGCTTGGCGGGAGAAGGCCTACCTTGGGATACGACCCACAAACGCCACAGCTCTGAAGGAGCTGAATCAACAGCCGCTAAGAATGTGGGGTGGCTGGTGGTGAGCGAGCACCCGCCCTCAGCCGTCAAGATAGGTTTGCTAACCAGCTGCATGTAATATGCGGATCTCAGCCAGCCTGGTGGGCTTGATGCTCTAGTCATTGGTCATTCGAGCCTTCAATTCCGCCGTACGCTTTTGTGTCGATTCCAGCAGCGACTGGTCCCTTGCCTTCGCATTATCGTTTGGATACGGCCCGCCCCCGCCGCTCGCAGTCCACTCCGCCTCAAACGCCCCTGTGCTCCGGCCGTCCACCCACGCCTGTTGCTCCTTCTTCAGCGCCGCAGCGGCCGCGGGATCGAGCGCCCGCAATAGCTTCGCATAAACATTGTGTAACTCCGCATCCGCCGCCGCCAGGCCCCCCGTCGCCGCCATGATGTCCACCCGCTCCGCATCACTCCGCTGATTGGACACCCTCCCATCCGCGAGCCTCAAAACCACGGTGCCGGAAACCGCCTGCGGCTTCTCAATCTCCGCCATCGATTCCGCATCAAAAGGGATCGTCGCCGTTTCCCCGTGAAAAACCGCCCCCTTGTCCGTCACATGCCCGGGATGCACCGGATACGTCACCCCGAACAGATCGAAATCCGCCGGCCTTTTGTCCGCCAGCAGCGGTGCCACCGCCATGTCCAGCAGCGGTGTCACCTCCCTCTGCCTCATCCCAGTCGCGTCGATCGTCACCAGCCACAGGTTGTGCGTGCGCAACAAATACCAAGCGTGCGGAAACTTCGGGCACGGGTCGTCATACTCATCATTTTCAATCAGCGCATACCGCCGTCCGTGGACCTCCGGCCCCCACGCCGCCGCAAAATAACCATGGTCATACCCGGTAAAACCGGGGTCATGCCAGAAATCGTAAGCGCTCCCCTCGGCATCCGTAAAAGCCGCCTGGTAAAACGCCGACGCGGGCGAATCCGTCGGCAACCGCAGGATTTTCTTTTCCTTCAAATCCACCATGCAATCCACGCTCTCATACGGCGCAGTCGGGTCATCCTTGTCCCGGATGTGATATTCGTCCATCGAACAACAGTCGTGCGCATCCCACTCCGACCAATCCACCCGCGACGTCTTCTTTTTATCCACCGGCAGCACCGTCCATCCCAGCCCATAACGCCCGTCCGGCGACACCGTCTTGGTGAAAATCACCACCTTCGTCCCGCCCACATCCGTCAGCCTGAACCGCTCGTGGTCCTCCGCACTGTCGCGCGGTGTATCGCTCCAGGCCTTCACCACCGCGCCATCCGCCAGGCGCACCCGGGCAGTCCCCCTCACGTCAAAAAGATCGTTGTCCTCCCAAAAATTCTCCCGCTCCGTAAAGAACATCACATCCGCCGTCTCCCCGTGAAAAGAGACATTCTCCTTTCCCTTCCCGGCAATCGTGAAAGCCAGGTCGTCATCGAAATAACCGTCGGGCTCGAGCGGCCTCTTGTCTCGCACAACCCGCATCGCCGGCTTCACAAGCGCCGGAAGCAAATCCTTTTGCTTCATCCCCGACGCATCCGCCGTCACCAGCCAGAGATTTTCCGGGCCCAATCTGCTGAAGGTTTCCACAAACCCGTACCGGCGACCATTCTTCGACGGCCCCCAAGCCGCCGAAACGCTTCTTAACACCGCCTCCGCCTCACCCGACCCGGTTAGCGCCAGCCATTTCTTCTTCTGCAAATCCACCATGCAACCGACGAACTGATAAGCCGGCTTCCGCCCTTTCCCGCCATAAACATCGTAATTCGCCAGAAATTTCAGCGGCTGCCACGGATCCAGCAGCGACCAATCCACCGGCTTCGCCATCTCATCGACGCGGAGAATCGTCCACCCGATCGCATAATGTCCGTCCCCCGTCTCCGTTTTCGTATAGACCGCGGCCTTCATCGTTCCCAAATCGACCACACGCTCTTCCCAATCCGACGCGGTAGCCGGCGCGCCCGCAATCCCCGCCCGGCAGCAGCACACCGCCATCACCGCCGCAAAAATCTTCCATTTCATCTCCCGCATACGGAATCCCTCCCCCAATTCTTTCAAAGAAAAATAGGAACACCCCAGCGATCTGCAATTTCCACCCCAGCTGCGCCGCGCGTAGAAAAAACATCGTGTAGAGGCGGCGGTCCTCCGCCGTCCTCCATTTGACCGTCAGCAGATAGTCTGACGATATGCGCTGCGCTCTCCTACACGCCATTCACTACGCCGCTCCGGCTACCAATGCACCGAACACTTTTCTTTTGCCTTTCCTCATTTTTTGCTAGCAAAATATTTTTCATATTCCTGCTGTATATCACCTGCCCGCACAAAACGGTCTAATGCTCCACCCAACTCATTTATGACGTATTTCAGAGCGTCCTCACTTGACTTAAACGACAATATTTTTCCTTCGGGCTCATCTACGTCCAATACCGGAAGCGCTTGCAACAGCGAACCTCCATTGTCAAAAACTTCTTTTAAAATGACTGTATAAGTTGAATCAGGGGACGGTTCCTTTTCCATACATACCCATTTCAGTATATGCTCATTGCCTTTATTTTCGGGCTCCAACCATTGTTCTACCGAATGTCCGCCCAACATGGTTTGCTTAAGGTGGTTTTGAGATAAATAAGTCATACGCGAGACAGGGGCACACTTTAAATCTTGACAGGATGCGATCTTAGGGGAGCCTCAAAGCCTGCGTTGCCTCATTTATCCAACTTAAGCAGCTTTCTCAAGTAGCCCTCAAAATTCAGGGCTAACATTTGGGTCTCCCTGGCATCATGATCATAAATCCATATTTTCACATTTCATCAAGGCCTATCGTTTAAGGTTCCAAAAGGGGTCATTCACTGACAATTGACAAAACAATCATCGCCAACCGCTAACTCACCGCACGATAAACAGATTCGTCGGGATCACGCTGAATACCCAATCCATCCCATCCGGCAATAGCTGGGGCGTCCCCGGTGGATGCGACGGGACCACCAGCAGGTCCGCGTTCACGCCTTCCACGTAATCCGATGCCGCGAACCCCGTAGTCCCTTCCACGCACACCGCCTCCACCGGCACCGGGCTCGTCCCTGCCGCCGCCGCAAACTCCGCGATGTGCTTCTCCTCCGCCTCCAACATCGGCCGGTGCGACCCCTCCTTCCCGAAAAACTCCGTCGGCTGCTCCTTCGCCTGCGTAAACACGGTAAACACCCGCACCACCCGGATCGCCTCCGCCCCGGTCCGTTCCGCCAGCCAGTAAGCCCGCTGCAAACCCGCCTTCGACAATTCCGAAAAATCCGTAATCGCCACGATCTGAGCGAACGCCCTCGGGGCCGCCGACGGCTTC
>DASZPK010000524.1:0-5852 GCA_035550335.1 Chthoniobacteraceae bacterium
CTGCTCCCAGCACCCTGCTTCTCTCAATGTCCAAGATAGTCCTCTTCTTCGATCATACCGCGAAACTCGGCGGCGGCGAGATTGCCTTGCTGAATTTGGTGCGCGCCATTGATCGCGACCGCTTCGTCCCCGTGGTGGTGCTCGGCTCTGATGGCCTGTTGCGTGACCGCTTGCTCCAAGCCGGTATCGAGACCCATCTGTTACCATTGGCCTCTTCGGTTACCGAAACCCGCAAGGACACGATCGGCATTCACAGCCTCCTCCGGATCGCGGACATCGTGCGGATGCTGTTTTACTGCGTAAAACTGACCGCGTTCATTCGTCGCAAGCGAGCCTCCGTCGTGCATACCAATTCCCTCAAGGCGGATTTGATTGGGGGTGTTGCCTCACGCCTGGCCCGGGTGCCGGTGGTCTGGCACATCAGGGACCGGATTGCGGATGATTACCTCCCGCCCGTCGCCGTCCGTTTCTTTCGCCTCCTATGCCGGATCATTCCCAATGCGATCATCGCCAATTCGCATGCGACGTTGGATTCCCTCTCCCTCGCCCCGCGAGGATCGCAAAACCCCCCTGCCTCGGGGCCCCTCATCTACCGCGGGTCGGTGATTTACGATGGGATCAACCCCAGCAGTTATGACACGGAGGAAAGCGGGAGCGCAGCCGGCTATCCCCGCATCGGTTTGATTGGCCGATTCGCGCCATGGAAGGGCCAGCATATCTTTATTCGTGCTGCGGATGCCGTGGTCAAAAAGTACCCGCAATGCCGGTTTCAAATCATCGGGGCGGCGCTTTTTGGGGAGGACGAATACGATCAGCAACTCCGGTCGCTCGTGCGGCTGTTTGGGTTGACCAACCATGTCGAATTCACCGGGTTCCGCTCCGATGTCGCCGAATTGATGCGTCAGCTCGATGTCGTGGTCCATGCTTCGACTGTCGGTGAGCCGTTCGGCCAGGTGGTGATCGAGGCGATGGCCTCCTCGAAGCCTGTCGTCGCAACTCGCGGCGGCGGTATCATCGAAATCATGGTGGACGGGGTGACTGGCATTCTCGTTCCGATGGGGGATGCCGACGCCATGGCATCTGCCATCGTGCGGATGATTGAAAATCCGGAAATGGCGCACGAAATGGGAAAAGCCGGGAAAGAATGGGTCAAACAATTCTTCACGATCGAAAAAACAGCCCGCCAAACGGAGGACGTTTTCACCCGCATGCTCGCCCGTCGCCCGTCATGAGCGAGGAAAACCCCGAGCTGCTTAAGGAGTTGCGCGATTTGATTGCCTCCAAGGCCGGCGTGCCCCCCACATGGAAACCCAACGAAACTTTTGCCGAATCATTCCAGCCGGACGATGCCCTCGCCTCCATTGTCGGTTCAAATCCCTTGACCCGCTCCGAACTCGCCAGGCTTCTTTGGAATTACATCCGCGAGCACAACCTCCAGGATTCCGGCAACAGATGGATGATCAACGCCGACAATACCCTGGCCGGAATTCTGGGCGGACGTAAACGGGTTGGAGCAATCGAACTCATGAATTGCGTTTTCAAGCATGTAAAATAGTCCTCCCTCCTCCGAGCCTCCTTTTTCCAGTTTCGACTTTTCAACTCTTCAGTCCCGCCGCTCTTTTCATGAACACCTCCAAGCAACTGCGCGGCCTTGCAAAGCCTCCCAGATCGGCCATGGAATGGCTTTGGCTGGTGCTGATTGCTGTTCTGCCGGCATTCCTCGTGGGAGGGACCACATTATGGGCCTGCGGCATCACGTTTGTATTGCTCGGCGTGTTCCTGCTGATAAAGCCCCCCCTTTATTCCCTCGGCCAGCCGGTCAACGCATTGATCGGCCTGTTCCTCCTTCTCGCTCTCTCCTCGTTTGCGCCCGCCGGTTGGTTTGGCCTGCCTGAATGGCGGCGTCAGGCGGTCGGCGAATTTTCGATCTCCCTCCCGCCCACGCTTGCGCCCCAACCATGGCTGGCCGCCGAGGCGGCCCTCGTGCTGTTGGCGGGGGTCTCGTGGGTGTACCTGCTCTTCGAGGCGCAAAGCCGCTCCTCCTTTTGCATGACCGGCGCCTTGAAGCTGTTTTGCGCCGGTCTCACCCTGCTTGCGGCGGTCTCGATCGTTCTCTACTGCGGGAATATCCGCTGGCCCTACCAGAATGCGATCGCCGGGTTTGGTCCATTCCCGAACAAAAACCAGATGGGCCACGTGCTCGCCATCGGGACATTATTTTCCATTGCATGCGTGTACGACGCGGCGCGCCATTCGTTCAAAAATATCGTCGTCTGGCTGTTTTGCGCGGGTGTTTGCTTTGCGGGATTGGTGCTTTCAAATAGCCGCGGCGGCCTTGGTGTGTTCCTGGTTGGTTTGACGGTCTGGATTGCCGCCATCCTTCTGGTCTCGGGCTCCAGGGCCAAGCTTGCCATTGGCGCGGCCACGCTCTCGCTCGTGCTCGTTGCCTTTATCCTCTTCGGCGGGAAATTGCTTGAGCGCCTCGAGCCGCCGGATGCGGGCGGCATGTCGCTCTCGCAGGACTCGCGTTGGAAGATACAAAAGGACGCCCTCTCCATGGCTGTGAAGGAGCCGGTTTCCGGCGGCGGTCTCGGGAGTTTTGAGCCGGTATTTTCGTTGTTTCACCACGCGCTCGGGAAGACGCTCATGGGAAATGTCCACCCCGAGAGCGACTGGCTCTGGCTTGTCGATGAGATGGGGTGGTTTGCGCTCGCGACGGTGCTGGCAGGCGGATTTATCCTGGCAAAATCAGCGCTGCCTTTGAATGTGCGCGAGGAGCACTGGTATTTCAAGGCGGCGGGATTGGTGGCCGGGCTGATGTTTCTTTTGCACGGGTTTGTGGATGTGGCCGGGCATCGGCCCGGATCATTTCTGGTCGCTATTTTTGCAATCAGTTTTTGCGCCCCCGCGCTCCCCGGAAACGGCGCGAGTCCTTGGATTCCACGGATATTCCGCGCGGCGGGTCTCTTTCTGGTTGTCGCAGGGGCCACGTGGGTTGTCGCCACGCTTCAAGACCAGCCTCTGCCGGGCACATTGGCCGTGGACAAGGCCGAGGAGGATGCGGTTGCAGCCTACACGAATTCCAAATTTGCCGCCGCGATCGAAATTTCAAACCGGGGATTGCGCTGGGCTCCCATGGACTGGCGACTTTATTATGACCGCGCGGTGGGCGAGGCGCTGGTCGATCCTCCCAAAGTCACGGATGCCAGCGCCGATTTTTTGCGCGCGCGCTTCTTGCAGCCCACCGCCGCGGACTTGCCCTACAATGAAGGGCTCGTCTGGATCAACGAGGTCGCTCCCGAACGCGTCTTCCAGGCATGGGAGGAAGCCCTGCGCCGCACGCCTGACGATGGCCGCGCTTCCATGTATGGCAGGATGCTCGGCGTGGGTGGGAATATTGCGGAACTGCACGATTACCTCCGCAAACTTGCAGGAAATGACAACCGCCTCATTCTGGAATATTTGGTCGCCGCAAGGCCGGTGAATTCCATGGCCGAGATCGAAAACATCTGCGTTTCAGACCCCGGACTCGATTCCTTGACGCTCGCTGAGAAGAAAAACCTGTTCGAAATTTGGGCGCAAAGCGGCGACAGGGCCGCGCTGGTCAACCGGATTCAATCGACGGATAAATGGCTCGCGGCGGGCTGGCATTTGGTGGTCCAGGAGATGGCGGCCAGCGGGGATTACGAGCATGCCTACCGTCTCTGCCGCAAGTTCGCTGATCTCCCTCCAATTCCCGCGCATCCGAGCCTGACGAGCGATGTTTCCCAGCCGGCCATTGCCGCCGAATACTACTCCAATCCCCAGGATTTTCAGGCGGCATATGCAGTGTTCAACGCATATAGGGACGCCGGGGAATGGCAAAAAGCGGTGGACGTGGCGGACAAAGTCGCATCGCAAAACAATTGCCCGCGGTACTTCTTTTTGTTGAAAGCCGAGTTGTTGGCGTCCAAGGGGTTGTGGCAGAAGGCGTTGGAATCGCTCCAGCGATGCATTAAATAAACAATTTATATACCATTATATTACTTTAATGTAGGGTTGTGTATGCAAACCATTCCTGATAAATCGGGGATTGTTTTGACTAAATACCATCAACAGGTAATAAATAACCAATCTAGGGGAGGACAAATGGATAACGGGAATGCGAGGGTTAAGGTCAAGGTTTTCGTAGTGGATCAGCATCCGCTTATTGTGCTGGCTCTTAAAACATTACTGGAGTCTCAGGAAGATATGGAGGTATGCGGGGCGTCAAATGAAACACGAGAGGCTCTGCGATCACTGAAGGATGCTTCCACCGAGATTGTAATTATGGGGCTATCGTTCAGCAATGGCCCCAGCGGTCTGGAGTTTCTCAAGGATCTCCGCCTTCACTACCCGGAAGTACGCAGTCTGGTATTGTCGAGTCACACCGAGCGCAGCTACGCCGAACGCGCAATGAAATCAGGCGCCCAAGGCTATATATGTAAATCCGAACCATTGGAGGAAGTGCTTGTGGCAATTCGCACGGTGCACAACGACGGGGTTTACCTAAGCAAAAGCATCTTGAGCCTGGTTGTGAAACAATTTGCCTCCGGGGTGCTCGCCAATGGAAACTCGCCTATTCAGAACCTCGCGGATCGCGAATTGGAGGTATTCGAACTCATTGGGCAAGGCAAAAGCACCAGGGAGATTGCCGACATTCTTAGGCTCGACGTAAAAACCATCGAAACCTATCGCGTGCGCACCAAGAAAAAACTCGGTTATAAGAACGCGACGGAGTTGCATCAGCGCGCACTCAAGTGGATGGAAAGCAAAAGCGAGTAGAGACAGCTGACCTGAGGGCGCTTTGAAATGCCGCCGGCCATCATTGACATCATCCAATGGTCTTTTCGCTCATCTACTAAACCGGCGGCTCTCATCAGGCTTTTTAGACGGTTGCACACGTAATCGCAGCGATCAAAAGCCTCCTTTACCTCACAAAATGTGAAGGTATCCCTCGGAACCCCTGTCATGATAAAAACGACGCCAATCGGCTGCACGTTTTGATGCATGGGCCGGGGGAGAGAGGAGGTGGAGCGATGATTCTATATCGAAGAGCCCGCGGGGTTGAACTCATTCATTGCGGTTTGCAGATCGTCCTTGCGCTATGCATATATGCGCCCTGCGTGTTCATGATGTCCTCACGTGCAAGGGTGAAATTGATCGGTGCGATCGATAACTATGTGCTTTACGCGTTCCTGATAGTGTTTGGTCTGGGATTTGATTACCTGCGCAATAATCCGGGCAGGCAGAATCTGCTGAATCTTGACCTCCCGGCCAATATTCTAAGATCATCGCGCCAGTTGCTTACGACCCTGGTCATCATCATGTTTACCATCATCGCCCTGAAAGATGGCTCCATATCTCGCTTGTTCTTCTTCGGGTTCATTCCGGTGTTTTTCCTGCTCCTTTTCGCTACGAACAAATATCTGCCTTCCATGATTGCGGGTTGCGTGTTTCATAAGCGATATCAAAAAAGAACCTTGGTCGTTGGCTCGTCGCAAAGCGTGTCGGAGCTTTGGGGGTGGCTTGAGCGAAAGCGTGTTTATGGAATCCATATCATAGGCTTGCTCACCAATGAACCGAATCCCGTCGTGCCGGAAGGATGCGAGGTTCTGGGGGATCTGGGAGAATTACCGCAGAAGATCGCTTCCACTGGCGCGGTCCAGGTATTCGTCCTCGATCCTCCCACGGATTTTGGCGAAATCAGGCATTTATCGGACCTGTGTGATGATTTGGGTGCGCGCCTTCTTATGGTTTGCAACTGGTCGGGTGTCATCGGGAGAAAAATGGATATTTCCGGCGACGATGGCATGGATGTGCTCTCCTTTTAT
>DASZPK010000525.1:0-1616 GCA_035550335.1 Chthoniobacteraceae bacterium
GATTTTGCCGAGCAGCTCGTAGGGGAGGCGCACCCAATCGGCGGTCATGCCGTCCTGGCTCTCGACGATGCGGAGCGCGATGGTGTTTTCGTAGGTGCGTTCGTCGCCCATCACGCCCACGCTGCGCACGGGGAGCAGCACGGCGAAGGACTGCCAGACGCGGTAATACCATTCGCTCGCCTTCATCTCGCTCACCACGATGGCGTCCGCGTCGCGCAGGATGCGGAGCCGCTCGTGGGTCACTTCGCCGAGGATGCGCACGGCGAGGCCGGGGCCGGGGAAAGGCTGGCGGTAGACGATCTCGTGCGGCAAATCGAGCTGGAGGCCGACCTGGCGCACCTCGTCCTTGAAGAGCTGCCGCAGCGGCTCCACGAGCTTGAATTTCATCTTCTTCGGCAGGCCGCCGACGTTGTGGTGGCTCTTGATGAGCGCGGCGGGGTTGCCGGAGATGGAGATGCTCTCGATCACGTCGGGGTAGAGCGTGCCCTGGGCGAGGTATTTAAACTTTGTGTTCTTGTTCTTCGTCTTTTTGGTGAGCTCGGTCACGGCGTCCTCGAAGACTTTCACAAATTCGTTGCCGATGATTTTGCGCTTTTTCTCGGGGTCGGTGACGCCCTTGAGCTTGGTGAGGAAGCGCCGGGTGGCGTCCACGTATTTGAGCTTGATGCGGAAATTCTCGCCGAAAACGCGCTGGACGGCCTCGGCCTCGTTGTGGCGCAGCACGCCGTTGTTCACAAAGATGCAAGTGAGCTGGTCGCCGATGGCTTTGTGCAACAGCGCCGCTGCGACGGAGGAATCGACCCCGCCGCTCAGGCCGAGCACCACGTGGTCCCCGCCCACCTGCTGGCGGATTTCCGCGCAGGTCTGGTCGATGAACGAGCCCATCGTCCAATCCATCTTGCACCCGCAGATGGTATAAACAAAGTTTTGCAAAATCTCCTTCCCGCGCGGCGTGTGCGCGACCTCGGGATGGAATTGCAGGCCGAAGATGCGGCGCTTCGGGTCCTCGATGGCCGCGAAATCGGAGTTGTCCGTGGTGGCGACGGTCACGAAGCCCTTCGGCAATTTCGTGAGCTTGTCGCCGTGGCTGTTCCAGATGTCGAGCGTGTTGGGCAGGCCGTGGAAAAGGTCGCCCGATTTTTTCACATGCAGCAGCCCCGCGCCGTATTCGCGCCGCGCCGAGTGCTCGACCTTGCCGCCGAGATGGAAGCCCATCAATTGCATCCCGTAGCAGATGCCGAGGATCGGCAGCCCGAGCTTGAAAATGCCGGGGTCGATCTGCGGCGCTTTCGGCGAGTAAACGCTCGCCGGGCCGCCGGAGAGGATGATGCCGTTCGCGCCGAGCTTCGCGATCTCCTTCGCGGGCGTGTCGAAGCGGATGATCTGCGAATACACCTGGCATTCGCGCACGCGCCGGGCGATCACCTGCGTGTATTGCGAGCCGAAGTCGAGGATGAGGATTTTCGAGCCGTGGAACTGTTCCGCCTGGGTCATGGTTGGTGTTGCCAAAGTTCGGGCGGGTTTGGCAATTAAAATTTCAGACCGCAGGGAAAAAAGCTTGTCCGGGAAACCTGTAGAGTCCGCTGTCCCCAGCGGAGGCGCTGGACGTGGCCGGG
>DASZPK010000526.1:0-2685 GCA_035550335.1 Chthoniobacteraceae bacterium
GAGCCCGAGGATTTCCGCAGCGACATGTACAGCCTCGGGGCGTCGCTGTTCCATGCCATCGCGGGGCGGCCTTGCTTCGATGGCGAGACCACTTCGCTCACGGCGTTGCGCCAGCTCAAGAGCAAGCCGCTAAGCCTCGAATCCGTGGTGCCCGGGGTGTCGAGCGCCACGGCCTACGTGATCAACCGCAGCCTCTGCATGGACCCGAAGGAGCGGCATCAATCCTACGAGGAATTGATCGAGCACCTGAATTACGCCCGCACGAAACTGCTCGAGCCGGCAACGAAACCCGGCAAGTCGGATAGCGACCTGGTTCTCTACGACACATTCATGCAGCAGAACAAGGGGATGGCGCTCAAGATCGCCGCCGCGGTCGCGCTCGTGCTGGTCGTGATCCTTGGCATTGTTGTCGCGAAGTTCGCGCACCACAAGACGTCGGTGGCCGGGGATGACAAAAAGCCGGTGACCGTAAGCGGCATGGGCGACGAGCAGGCCTATCTCGAGGGGCGCAGCGAATTGGTCCATGGCGACTACGCCCACGCGCAAACGATCTTCCGCGAATTGGAATCGCGCCAGAACATCCCGCATCCGCTCGACCGCTGGGTGATGTTGCACGAGGGCCTTGGCGCCCTGCTCTCGGGGCAGTTGAAGGATTCGCAGGGTATTTTTAACAAACTCGCGGAGAAGGGGGTCTACTCCGACGCGCCGGAGGACCGCGTGCTTGCGGGATTTTTTGTCGATACCGCGCGCACCGTGGCCCTCGGGCAACCGGTTCCCGGCGCGGCCGCGAAAAACTTCGACAGCGGTAATTTTGCGGCGCTCGGTCTTTTCATCCTGGGGGTGGACGATTGGGAAATGGGGCATCTCGACGATGCCGACGTTTTCTTCCAGGCGTTTGTCGCGAGCGATCCGAAACCGCCCTACGAGTGGGTTGTGCAATACAAGCCGATCGCGGGCAAATACACCGCCGACCTCGCCGCTTTCAAGAAAGTCTGCGCGAACGTCGATGCCGCGGACAATCTCAAAAAGGAAAAGCAGGCGATGGAGGATTTGCAGGCGCTCAAGGGCGGCTTGCAAATCCCCGGCCAGATTCCCGGAAAAGTGGCTGTGATCGAGGCCGCCCTGCAAAAGAAAATCGACGCCGGCGATGCCGAGGAAAAGCGCCGCGCCGACGAGCTCGCCAGGGAACTCGACCAGGAGACGAAGAACCTCGCCGCCGCGAAAATCAAGTATAACGCTTGTTTACCAGGCTACCAATACGACGATGCGCAGGGCGCGATGCAGGCGGTGCAGGTCACGGACCCGCCCCTCGTCATCGAGCGCTCGAACCTGCTGAAAAAGGCGCAATGGCTCGCGCAATTCAAGCAGACGCTCATTGCCGACATCAACGCGGTGGGCTATCCGCTCCCCGTGACGAAGATCAACAGCGCCCCCATCGAGGGCGGCGTGAACAAGGCCACCCAGACGCAAATCGAAATCCAGACCCAATACGGCATGGTCGACGTCCTCTGGACCGAGCTGCCGCCGGCGGAGATTTTCTCGATGGCGAATTATTTCACGAACAAGGCGGGATCGCCGCAGGCCATCGCCGACCGCCAATGGCTCAGCGGCGTCTTCGCGATGACCGCCGGGCTCACGAAGGATGGAAGGGCGTGCCTCGATTCCGCGTCGCAAGCCAAGCCCGAATATCACGACGAGCTGGCGCTGTTTGAGAGCGGCACGCAGTAGGCCGGCAGTTTACACGCGCCCCAGTGATGCTAGTTTTACTTTATGAGTGATCCAAAATTTCCCACACCGGAGGAGATCCAGAAGAAGCTCGCCGAATTCATGAAATCGAGCTTCGGGAACAATGTTTCCGTCTCGGCCTTCACGCAGCCCGACGTGGCCGGCGCGGACGATGCCGCCCCCGAGACGAAGACCCCGGACAGGACTTTCGAGTTCCGCTACCTCCCGCGCGACATCAAGGCCCACCTCGACCGCTTCGTGATCAAGCAGGACGACGCCAAGAAGGTGCTCTCCATCGCCGTTTGCGACCATTATAACAATGTCAAATTCCAGGTCGCGCAGGAGCGGGAAAACGCCGCCCCGGTGGAATACACCAAGCAGAACGTGATCCTCGTGGGTCCCACGGGGGTGGGCAAGACCTACCTCGTAAAGCACATCGCCGAGTTGATCGGCGTGCCGTTTGTGAAGGCGGACGCCACGAAATTCAGCGAGACCGGCTATGTGGGTGGCGATGTCGAGGACCTCGTGCGCGACCTCGTGGCCAAGGCCGGCGGCGACGTCTCGCTCGCGCAATACGGCATCATTTACATCGACGAGATCGACAAGATCGCCTCGGCGTCAAACGGGCATGGCCGCGACGTGAGCGGGCGCGGGGTGCAGACCACGCTGCTCAAGCTCATGGAGGAGACCGAGGTGCCCCTGCGCAACCCGATGGACATCCAGTCGCAGATCCAGGCCGCCATGGAAATGCAGCGCGGCGGTGCAAAACCACGGCGCGAGATGATCAACACCCGCAACATATTGTTTATCGTCAGCGGGGCGTTCGAGAAGATGCGCGAGCTGGTTGAGCGTCGCGTGCTCAAGGGAACCATCGGTTTCAGGCAGGGAGAACACGCCCCCGCCTCCACCGAGGACCTGATGCGCATGGCCACCACGCGCGATTTTGTCGATTACGGCTTC
>DASZPK010000527.1:0-11112 GCA_035550335.1 Chthoniobacteraceae bacterium
GATGAATTCTTCCATGGCATCCCCTCTTTTCATCCCTTCGCACCCCAAAGTGTAACCCATGTCATGGCACTGAAGTGTAACCCATGTCATGGCACTGAAGTGTAACCTATGTCTTGGCACCGTGCCAGCCGCGTGCGCTCCCCGGAAGCCCTTGTATACGATCTTCGGCGATCGCATACGCAGCTTTTTTGCGAGATTTTTGAGGGATCAGAGCGGTGCCGGGCGTTTTCATGATGAAGGCCTTCGTACCCACCCATGAAAATCCCCAGCCCCCTCAAAAACACGAAGATTGCCGCGCCCGGGAATATCCTCCAGACTGGAGGGCACGTCCCCGCCGCGCATGGAACAGCCAACCCCTCCAAACGTGGAAAGTGACACCATCCCCGCGGCATGGCCTCATCCATTTACCCCGATGGAAAGCGTGACCGCTGACACCACCGCCGCAAACGCCGGCCCTTCGCTCGCCGGCTGGACGCGCCAATTGGCCGCGGGCGACGACGCCGCGTGGGATTGGTTCCACGAGCGCTATTACCTTCCGCTCCTGCGCTACGCCGCCTCGCGCACCGGCAACGCCTCCGCCGCGAGCGAGATCGTGCAGCTCGCCTACCTGCGCATCGCCCGCCACGTGCGCCCGTTCGAGGATGACGCCGGCTTCTGGGGATGGCTTTGCTGCCTCGTGCGTTGCGCCGCGGTCGACCATGGGCGCAACGTCTCCCGCCGCGCAGTGCTCATGGAGAAATTCGCCCACTGGCGCGCCGCCTCCTCCGGCGACGAGGATTACCCGCATCCCGCCACCGCCGACGGCCCCGCGCTTGCCGAGGAGGCCCTCACGAAACTCCCCGAGGACGACGCCGCCCTGCTCCGTCGCAAATATTACGAGGGCTGCTCCACCAACGATCTTGCCGCCGCCCTGGGCACGACGCCCAAGGCAATCGAAAACCGCCTCGCGAGGCTCCGCGAACGCCTGCGCGAAATCATTATTCGCATCCGATGAACACACCACCGCCTGAAATCACCGATCCACTGTTGAAAAGCCTCGTCGAGGAAACCGCCGGCCTCCCCCGCATGGCCGCGCTCGAAGCGCGCAAGGCCCGTGAGCGCAAAACGCGAATCCCGCGCGCCGCCGGGTACAGTCCCTTTCGTCCGTTGCCCGCCATCGTGTGGCTGCTGCAATTCCGCGCCACGCAAGCCGCGCTCGCGCTGCTGCTCCTCGCCGCGATGGTCGCCGGAGGATCGCTGATCACCGGCGAGCGCTCACCCCTCGCGCGGAAAAGAGGTGTCGATCTGCTCTCCGCGCCCACGGTCACGACGAAGAGCGGCAACCAGGCCACCGTCGCCGTGGCCGATGCAAATACGAATACTTATCTCGGCTCCCAGTTTGGCCTCAACAGCCTTGATTTCGACACGCGAGCTGATAGCGGCTCAACCGGAGTCACGGCGAATGTTTACCAGACTTTCGCGGGCAATACGCCCGCGCAGACGCTGGCTGATAACGCCCCGGGAACTTTCTGGAGTCCCTATACCGACGAAACGAAAACCGAGAGCGATGGCAGGCAGGCGTGGATTTCGCAGCCAGGGTTGCTGCACACCGACACCGGTTCGAGCTACAAGGTTGCCGACGCCTCATTCACCTTCTCCGGCGCCACGGTGACGAGCCCGGTCGTTGACGAAAAAGGCCAGACCTCGGTCGTGGATAACGGCATCGCCGACATCGAGCTTAAGAGCGATTCCGGCAGCCCGGCCTCGACTGCGGTCACCGTCTCCGGCGGCTCCGGCGTCGGCCAGGCCACCAGCGCTCTTGGCAGGACTTACACCGGCCCACAATTAAACGTGAACAGCATCATTGGCGGGACAAGCGGTTTTACGACTCTTGGAACTGGCAATGTGGCATTGTCCAGGGACAATATCTACACCGGCACGACCAGCATCAGAGGCGGTGTGCTTGCGGTGACAAACAATACCGGCTTGGGATTTGGCGCAACGTCTCTTGCGACCAGTAACGGACAGCATTCCATGACGGTCGGGGGGGCGAATGGTTCCGGCACCTATGCGGGGACCTTGGCGGAGGCGAATCAGAAATCCGAGAGGCTGGCTCTTCAGGAACGGGAACACGGGGACGACCAGAACGACGGTTTTCCAAATCTCGAGAAGTTTAAAACGCAAACCGCCTTGGGCGACGTGAAAGCGATGCAATACGCGCAGAACAACCCAACGCAGCCCGCTCCGGCCCCGGGAAAACCCGGCGCTCCCGCCGCCACGCCAGCCCCGGTCATCGACACCCGCAAGCTCATTCGCAATGCCGCGCTCGATTTCGAGGTCGCCAGCTTCGAGAAGGCGCTCGACACCATCACGCAGGTCGCCGGCGAGGAGCAGGGCTACGTCTTTTCCCAAAGTTCCGCCAAGGGCGCCAACGGCAAGCTCCAGGGCCAGGTCGTCGTAAAAGTCCTCCCGCCCAATCTCGACCGCTTCCTGCTCAAACTCCGCCTCCTCGGCGACATGAAAAACCAGACCGTGAGCGCCGTCGATGTCTCGAAGGATTATTTCGATACCGAGGCCCGCATCCGCAATTCGCAGGTCACCGAGGAGCGCCTCGTCGATATGATGAAGACCCGCACCGGCAAGGTGAGCGACCTCCTCGACGTGGAAAAAGAGATCGCCCGGGTGCGCGGCGAGATCGAGCAGATGCAGGGCACGCTCAAGGTTTACGACGCCCAGGTGCAATACGCCACCGTCACCATTTCGCTCCAGGAAAAAGACATCAACCAGGCCGCCGCCTACCTCCTCACCCAGCAGGCGCAGCTCTCCGTTTTCTCCAAGGATGTCGAAAAAGCCTATGAGGATGCCCGGACCGAAGCCGCCGACGCCAAGGCGCAAACGCTCGATTCCCACATCGAGCGCGACGCCGCCGGCCATGTGGTCGCCACGATCCACCTCCTCATCCCGCCGGAGAACTCCGACACCACCATCGCGAAGCTCAAGGAGATCGGCCGCATTGACCATTTCACTTCGCAGACCCAGCGCGTCGTGAAGGACCCCAGCGGCAACACCGCCACCTCCGACACCGCCAAGGTCGATCGCGACAAAGTCGAACTCACCATGACCATCCAGCACGACGCCGAGAACGCCGTGCAGGGCACGAACATCGCCATCCAGACCGACCACGTCGAGGACAAGACCAACGAGATTAAAAAGGACGCCGCCGAGCAGGGCATCGAGGTGAAAGGCGCCCAGTTCAACCGGATGCGCAACGGCATGGAGGTTTCCGCGATGCTCCTGCGCATGCCGATGAGCAAATACTCCGCCTTCATCGAGCAAGTGAAAGCCCTCGGCAAAGTAAAAGACTTCACCGTGGCCCGTCGGGAGGACGCCACCCCGAACGACGACGCTCCCGCCGAGATCGTCCTGCAAATCTTCAGCCAGGGGAGCATCGTCGCGCCCGATACCGGCCTCTGGGCCACCGTCCGCCACACCTTGGGCGAAGGCACCGCCGCGCTCATGTGGAGCGTGCGGATGATCGGCGTCTCCCTGGCATTCGTCGCACCGTGGGCTGTCGCCGGTGGCCTCACGCTCTGGCTGGTCATGCGCCGCCGCCGCAAGGCGCGGAAGCAGGGGTAAGAAGCGGCGGCGGCGTGTTCTGGGGATGCGCCGCCGCTGCAAGCCGGGCCCTTCGAGCTTCGTCATTCCGGCGGGCAATTTTGCGAAAATATTTCATTCGCGCTTTCCCCCGTCGTTGCGCGATTATATATTCCACTTCGCCATGCCCGCCGACTTCGTCCACCTCCACCTCCACTCCGAGTATTCCACCCTCGACGGCGCGGTGCGCATCCCCGAGCTCATGAAAAAGGCGAAGGAATTCGGCATGCCCGCCGTCGCCCTCACCGACCACGGCAACATGTTCGGCGCGATCGAATTTTACCAGGAGGCCGTGAAGCAGGGGATCAAGCCCATCATTGGCTGCGAAATCTACATGGCCCCCGGCAAGCTCACCGATCGCGCCGCCACCTCGGGGCGCGACGCCGCATATCATTTTACCCTGCTCGCCCGGGACGACGAGGGCTACCACAACCTCGTCAAGCTCGTCTCCATCGCCCACCTTGACGGGATGTATTACAAGCCGCGCATCGACAAGGAGGTCCTCGCAAAATATTCGCGCGGCCTCATCGGCCTCAGCGGCTGCCTCAAGGGCGAGATCAACATGCACATCCAGGCCGACCAGCTCGACAAGGCCCGCCGCAGCGTCGCCGAGTACAAGGAAATCCTCGGCGCGGAAAATTTCTTCCTCGAACTCCACAGCCATGGCATCGAGGCCCAGCGCAAGTGTAACAACGTGTTACCCATCCTCGCGCGCGAATTCGGCCTTGAGCTTGTCGCCGCCAACGACGTCCATGTCCTCGAGAAAAGCCAGCACGAGGCCCACGACGTGATGATCTGCATCGGCACCGGCTCGAACGTCAGCGACGAAAAGCGCATGCACTACGTCCCCGAGCTCTATTTCAAGAGCGCGGACGAAATGAAGGCGCTGTTCCCCGAATATCCCGAGGCCATCGCGAACACCGTGAAGATCGCCGAGCGGTGCAACCTCAAGCTCGAGTTCGGGAAGGCGAAATACCCCGCCTTCCAAAACCCTCCCGGCATGACGAGCGAGGAGCACATGCGCAAGATCTGCCAGGAAGGGCTGCACAAGCGCTACGGCGCCCGCGTCGAGACCGAGCCCGCGCTCCAGCAGCGGCTCGACTACGAGCTTTCCGTACTGATCAAGACCGGCTTCATCGATTATTTTCTCATCGTCTGGGACTTCATCAAGTGGGCGAAAGACAAGGGCATCCCCGTCGGGCCGGGCCGTGGCTCGGCCGCCGGCGCGATGGTCGCGTATGTCATGGAGATCACCGACATCGATCCGCTCCGCTTCGGCCTCCTCTTCGAGCGGTTCATGAACCCCGAGCGCGTGAGCCCGCCCGATATCGACGTTGATTTCTGCCAGAGCCGCCGCGGCGAGGTCATCGATTATGTGCGCAAAAAATACGGCGAGGGGAACGGCGAGCGCGCCGTCTCGCAGATCGCCACATTCGGCACGCTCGGCGCGAAGAGCGTCGTGCGCGACGTCGGCCGCGTCATGGGCCTCAGCTACGGCGAGGCCGATCGCATCGCGAAAATGATCCCCAATGAGCTGAACATCACGCTCAAGACCGCCGCCGAAAAAAATCCCGACCTCAAGAAAGCCATCGAGACCGAGACCTCCACGCGTCAGCTTTGGGAATACGCCACCACCCTCGAAGGCCTCACGCGCAACGTCGGCGTGCACGCCGCCGGCGTCGTCATCAGCGACCGCGATCTTTCCGATTACATCCCCCTCACGCGCGGCAATGACAACGAAGTGGTCTCCCAGTACGCCATGGGCCCTCTCACCGACTTGGGCCTGCTCAAGATGGACTTCCTCGGGCTGAAAACGCTCACAGTCATCCGCGACGCCGAGACCCTCATCCGCAAGGCCGTCCCCGATTTCGACATCAACAAAATCTCCCTCGAGGACGAAAAAACTTTCGCGCTTTTGAACCGCGCCGACACCGTTGGCCTTTTCCAGTTGGACGGCGGCATGGCCTCGTGGTGCAAGACTTTCGATTTCAAATCCATCGACGACATCTACGCCCTCAGCGCCCTCTACCGCCCGGGCCCGATGGAATTCATCCCCGACTACATCAAGCGCAAAAAGGGCCAGACCAAAATCAAATACGCCCACAAGCTCCTCGAGCAGACGTGTGGCGACACCTACGGCATCATGATCTACCCGGAGCAGGTCATGGAGGCCGCGCGCGTCCTCGCCGGCTACACGCTCGGCCAGGCCGATCTGCTCCGCCGCGCCAAGGGCAAAAAGGACGTCGAGAAGATGGCGAAGGAGCGCAAAAATTTCGTCGAGGGCTGCAAGCGCGTAAACAACATCGACGAGAAAAAAGCGAACGAGATTTTCGATTTGCTCGAAAAATTCGCCGGCTACGGCTTCAACAAAAGCCACAGCGCCGCCTACGGCTGGATCACCTACCAGACCGCATTCCTCAAGGCGAATTATACCGTCGAATTCATGGCCGCGTTGCTCAGCAACGAAGTCAACAACACCGACAAAATTTCCATCTTCGTCAGCGAATGCCAGCGCCTCGGCATCCGGATCATGCCGCCCGATGTCAACCGCAGCAGCCTCAAGTTCTCGCCCGAAAACACCGTGGAAGAGGGCGTGGAAAAACGCGCCATCCGCTTCGGCCTGGCCGCCATCAAGAACGTGGGGGAGGTCGCCATGGAAACCGCCATCGCCGAGCGCGAAGCCGAGGGCGAGTTCGCCTCCATGGAGGATTTCTGCCGCCGCCTCGACTCGCGCAAGATCAACAAAAAAGTCCTCGAGAGCCTCGTCAAGTGCGGCGCATTCGATTTTACCGGCGAGGACCGCGCCGCCAGCTTTGCGATCATCGACGAAGTCATCGCCCGCTCGGCATCCGACCGTCGCGACAAGGATTCCGGCCAGCATTCCCTTTTCGACACCTTCAGCGTCCAGGAAGTCACCCCACGCCAGCGCATCACCACCCAGGTCCCGCCGTGGCCCCAGGCTGAAAAGCTTGGCTACGAAAAAGAACTCCTCGGCTTCTACGTCACCGGCCATCCCCTCGACGAATACCGCCCCGTCCTCGACAGCGGCAAATACACCGCCATCAGCGCCCTCGCCGAAATGGAGGACAAAGCCACTGTCCACGTAGCCGGCGCATTGGAGAGCGTCGAGAAAAAATTCACCAAGAAAGACGGCAAACCCTTTGCCATCGTAAAACTCGAGGACCTCACCGGCTCCCTCGAAGTCCGCATCTGGAGCGAGGCCTTCGCCAAATGCTCCGCCGTCCTGGAAAAAGGCAAAGTCGTCTCCATGAGCGCCCGCCTCGACCGCCGCGACGACGCCCTCGCCCTCGTGGCAAACGAAGTAAAACTCCTCAAGCCGCCGGCTCCCGGCCAGCAGCAGGCTTCGCCTGTTTCCTCCCCCGCAAACGGCAACGGCCAAAGCCCGTCAACGCCATCCGCCGAATCCCCCTTGGTACTCTACTTCAACCTCGAACAAACCACCGAGACCGAGCTCGACGAACTCAAATCGACGCTCCGCCAATTCCCCGGCAAGCGCCCCCTGCAATTCGACTTCACCCGCGCCGACGGCGCCCACCTCCGCCTGCAACTCGGCGAGCAATACCGCATCGATCTCCTGCCGGAACTAAAGGAAAAGCTCTCCGTCTGGATGAAAGTTGCCTGAGCCGCTGACACGAGTCATGCATCTTCTATTCACCGCGACCGAGGCGTTCCATATAGAAGGAAGAGGTTGCATTTTGGTGCCCGGCATCCCTTTGGATAATCGTACTCCGAATCTGAAAAACGGAGCGCGCATCCGCCTGCGCACTCCCGACGGCAGGGAAATAGACACGAACATCACAAGCTTCGAATTCATTCGCTACGCCAACCGCCCTGAGCACATCAATTTCCCGATATCCCTGCCCGAAGGCATCGCCTCCCGCGATCTGCCCGCCGGTACCGAAGTATTCCTACTCGACGAGACCTGATGGCGCATCCGAAGCGGCATACTGGATCGGTTGACGATATTTCTCTGTTCCGTTATTCTAAAGCCGTGGATTACAGCAAGATCATCACGATCGAGCCGGGCAAACGCAGCGGCAAGCCGTGTATTCGCGGTATGCGCATCACCGTTACCGACGTGCTGGAGTATCTCGCTTCCGGAATGACGCACGAGGAAATCCTCGTGGATTTTCCCGACCTCGCCGAAGAAGACATCCGCGCGTGCCTGGCTTTTGCCGCTGATCGTGAGCGCAAACTGGCCACGCTTCCCGGATGAAGCTCCTTTTCGATCAAACCTGCGCCGAAATTGGTGAATTCGCTGGCGGGACTTTATCCCGATAGCTTGCATGTGCGGGATGCCGACTTGCGCGAAGCTGCGGATGCGGCGATTGGGATTACGCGAAGAAAAACGGATTCGCAATCGTTTCCAAGGATTCCGACTTTCAACAGCGGAGCCTGCTTTACGGTCATCCGCCAAAATTCATTTGGCTACGGATCGGCAACTGCTCAGTTCGTGATATTGAAGATTGCTCACGCGACATTCAGCGACCATTCACACTTTCGGACAGAATGATGCAGAATAACACTTGATGCTGCCGTGATTCCTTTGAGGCCGACTAGAGGGAGGACGCCCGATCGCCTTACTTTTTCTCAGCCGGCTCATCCCCCGTGGTCGCCACTTTTAATATCTCCTCCGCGGTCACGCAGTCCTTGAAAACCATTTGCAGGTTCTGCTGGTTGCCGTGCTCCTCGGTGTAATACAGCGACATCGTTTCCTTCACCATCCCGACCACCTGGCCGGCAGCATCCAGGATCGGGCAACCGCTCGAGCCGCGCCCGTAATCCGCCGTGATTTCCAACATCGGCACGCCCTGCTCGGACGGCGTATGGATGCTCATCGCGCGCCGGGCGATGATGCCGCGGCTCAAATAGTAAAAATGCTCGCCCGGGTGCGACAGCGCAAAAATATCGGTCCCCACCGGCGCCCCGCTCGTAAGGGGCAGGGGAGTGAATCCCTTTCCGTCGAGTTGGATGATCGCCACGTCGTAGAGCTTGCTGGCGGCGAGGATCGATTTCACCCCCACCACGCGGCGATCGGAAGTCATCGCCACGAGCGTCGCATTCTCCCCTTCCGCGACGTGGTAATTGGTCACGGCCACGCCGTCCGCAGTGAGCACGATGCCGCCGGCCGGCGAGATACGCCCCTTCCTGTCGATGCCCGCCACCACCAGCACGCCCGGTTTGCAAGCCTCGTAAAGCCCCGCGCATGGCGTCGTGGAAAGCGGGGCCGCGGTGATATTCAAGCCCGCATGGTCGGGCGCGGCGTTCAACTGGCGCAGCAATTCATCGTGTGGCGTGAATTTCTGCGCCGCCATGAGCGCCATCCCTTCATCCCGGATGTGGAAAAAGATCGCGAGGTCATCGGTTACGGGCAGTCCGCCCTCGGTCACCGGCGGTCCCGGGCGCCACTCCTTCCTGGGAGGTGGCGACGGCGGAGGCGTCGCGACCTGCGCCGGTTGCGTGCCGCTTTGGGCCGGTTCCTGCGCATACGCCGCGGCGGAACACAGCAGCCCGGCGACGAAAGCAACAGGCAAATGGCGTATGTAAAACATTGTTTGTCGAACCTATGGGGCCGCGGATGCCGCCGGCTCCTCTTTTTGGATCACCGCCGTCCCGTCCGAATGCGCCACAACGCGATGGTGCAGGTGGGCGCCCACTGTCTTGCTTTGCAGCAATATATTTCCACCCGGGTCGCTTTCCTTCCCGCCGTAATAATCATATCCGTCCGCCTCTTTTTGCGGGTCCAAGGGGCAGATGAGCATGTTCGGATCGGTCAGGTATTTCGGCGTCAGATCCTCGAGCTTCTTGGGGTAATTCCCGTCGTGGTCTCCGGCGTAGAGCCGGCACGAAATCGCGATCTGCCGGGCATTCAACACGGTCTGGATTTCCGATTTCTTTTCTTTCGCCGCCGCGATGACCGGCAACCCAAGGATTACGAAAAGCAGCCCTCCCACCACGACGATGAACCCCAAAATTCCCAGCACAATGCTCTTGGTGGAGATTCTTGTCTTCTCCTTGACGGCCGCCACGCGGCCCTTCCCCGGCGCTTGGTATTGGGTGGTGGGACTTGGCGCCGGGGCCTGATATTGCACCGGGCGTGGCGTTCCCGCCATCGGCCCCCGCGGTTGCATGGGGCCGGGGGCAGTCTGTCGAGCGGGCTGCGCAGCGGCGGCTGGCTGTTGCGGCAATCCCGGAAGCCCAGGCAAACCGGGTAATCCCGGCAAATCTGGCTTCGCTTCCTCCGGTGCCGCCGGCGCTTCTTCCGTAGGTGCTTCCTCCTCCGCCGACTCTCCAGGAGCCGCCGCGGGTGCCGGGGCCAACGCCGGGAGCGACGCCAGCGGAGTCCAATCCGCCGCGCCTTCGTACCAGCCGAGATCGCTCTCCGTTACCGTCCCGTTGCCCAGCATCGCCTGCACGTCCTCCACGGAATACGGCCCGTGCTGTTGCTCATCCTTGAAAATGTAAATCTCCATAACGTATCGTCTCCGGCGCTAGCAGGCCAAGGCTAGCCGGACACCGCTGGAATACAATCCGAAACGCGAGCGCCTGCCCGCTCCGCGGCAGCGCCGATCAAGGCGGCAACTGCACATCGCTGTCCTTCAAGATCTGGGTTGAGCCATCGACAAACAACAGCACCTTCAAATGGTTTGAAGTCGTCCCCAAGCTTATCAGCAACAATTGATCCGCCGGGTCTTTGCTGTTCCCGCCATAATACTTGTAACCGATGGCCGGGTGGTTCGGATCGCCGGCCATCATCGGGCAGGCGAACAGGCTTTTATCCGGCACATATTGCGGCACCAAATCGTCGAGGCTCCGGGGAAAACTTCCGTTATGGTCTTTCGCGTAAGCCTGGCACGCCCGCCCGATTTCCACCTCGCGGGCCGCGCATTGGTTTGCCACGGCGGTGCCTCCCTGTTCCTTGGCCCCGGTCGTATAGAAATAGGCCGAGACCAACACCACCGCCCAAAACATTCCCAGGTAACCGGTGATCAATCCCCCGATCGCGAGACCGCCCCCGCTCAAGCGCCCCCTTGAACTCTCGATTTTCCCTCGCGCCAAGTGTCCGCAAATCACCGCCGCGAGCGCCGTCAATCCTGCCGAGAACAACCCGAGTATCCCGAGCACGAGACTGGCCACCGCGATCCCCGCCGTTTGCGGCGGCCCCGATACCTCCTCCGCGTGCGTCATCGCCTGCGAGCGGAACACCGCCGTCGGCTGGTTCGGTCTGCGCGCGGCGGGTGGCACGACAGGCCTTGGTTGGGCAGGTTGAACCGGCCCGGTCCGCTGGGGCGGTGCTTGGACCGCAACCGGGCGCGCAGCAACAGCAGGCGCTGGAGCCGCGGGTGCTGGTCGCTTGGGCGCAGCGGGTGCCGCGGGTCCCGCAGGTCGCTGGGGCATCGCAGGTCGCTGAGGCGCCGCTGGTCTCTGCGGAGCAACTGCGGCAACAGGCCGCGCCGG
>DASZPK010000528.1:0-2602 GCA_035550335.1 Chthoniobacteraceae bacterium
GCCGAAGCGGCCGCCAAGCCTGAAGTGCGGCATGCCGGCGTAACGGCGCCGGTTTCCGAGGCGCGGCCGGAATCGAGTGCCGCGGCTGTGGAGACGCCCGCTGTCGCGCCAGCCGCAACTCACCAGGCGCCCGCGCAACCCGCGCAGCCTGTCCCTCCGCCGGAGCCGCCGCGCGAACCGGTTTATGGCGAGGGGATCATCGAGGTGTCGGGGAAGGGATTTGGTTTCCTGCGCGAGCCGAAACGGAATTTTGTGCAGAACCCGCAGGATATTTTCGTCACGCCCGAGGTGGTGCGGCGCTATTCGCTGCGCGACGGGATGTGGATCAAGGGGGAAATCCGCAGGGGCAACCGCGGGCCGCAGCTTTTCCGCCTCACGGAAGTGAACGGCGACGACCCGGAGAAAGCCCGCAATTTGCCGACGTTCGACGAACTCACAGTCGTGAGCCCGAACAAGCGCATCAAGCTCGAGACCGTGCCGGACCGCTACACGACGCGCATCATGGACATGATGACGCCGGTGGGCAAAGGCCAGCGCGGGCTCATCGTTGCGCCGCCGCGCACAGGTAAAACAACGTTGCTACAACACATCGCCGACGCGGTGGTGAAAAACCACCCGGAGATGAAATTGATCATCCTGCTCGTGGACGAGCGCCCGGAGGAGGTCACCGAAATCCGCCGCACCGTGCCGAGCGCGGAGATCATGGCGAGCTCGAATGACAGCGATTTGAAGAGCCACACCCGCATCGCGCAGCTCGCCTCGGAGCGCGCGAAACGCCTTGTGGAGGCCGGCAAGGATGTGTTCGTGCTGCTCGATTCCATCACGCGCGTGGGACGCGCGTTCAACAACGCGATGGGCGGCGGGGGCCGCACCATGTCGGGCGGCATCGACGCGCGCGCGCTGGAAATCCCGCGCAAAATTTTCGCCGCGGCGCGCAATACCGAGGAGGCGGGCTCGCTCACTATCGTGGCGACCGCGCTCATCGAGACCGGCAGCCGCATGGACGAGCTGATTTTCCAGGAATTCAAGGGAACCGGCAACATGGAGCTCGTGCTCGACCGCAAGGTGAGCGATCTGCGCATCTACCCGGCGATCGACATTTTCAAATCGGGCACGCGCCGCGAGGAATTGCTGCTGGCGCCCGAGGACCTGCACAAGATCAACGTGATCCGCCGCGGCCTCTCCGGGCACAAGCCCGAGGAAGCCATCGAGCGGCTGCTGTCGTTCGTGAAAAAATTCCCGACGAACGCCGTGATGCTGCGCGAGATTCCGGGTTAAAAACCCCGCTGGCGTTTGGTTAAGGAAGGCGAAAACCGGGAACTGCGCGGACACGATGAGAGGCGCAAGCGGAGAAAGCTTGGGCCGCAAGCTCCTCGGTCTGGAAACGAGATGCCAAGTGAACTAATAAAGCCCGAAAGAATTGCTGCATTTTGGTCTTGGTTCAGCCTGAACGTGTCCGACTTTCAACGGGCGTTGGATATGAACAATACGGCAGGCATTTCCGAGAAGATCGAGTCGGCAATAAAAGCCCTCGACGATCGTGTCGGATGGGAGTTTGGGCCTGGTGTAAAGGCAAGCTACGGCTTCTCCATTTCGCTCAATGATTCTTTAGAGAACATGCCAATTGCGGAAGCCATCATTCGTGCTGCGCCCCGCTTGAAAGGATGGGAGTTTCATGCCGGGCGACCTCCGAAAAACTGGTATGGAAGCATCGACTTTTACAATCGAACAGGACAACGGCTTTCGCTTGACGTATCGACTTGGCGTTACTTATTAACTTCGCTTCAAAAAGGGGCATTCTGGGGAGAACCAAAGGGGTTATTCATTCCTACTAGCGTACCGTGACCTCGCCGCTGGAGATTGTGGTTTCGGTGCCATCGGCGAGGCGGAGGACGAGGCCGCCGGTGTCATCCAGGCGGAGGGCTTCGCCGGAGATCTCCCAGGGTGGTGATCCATTTGCCTTTTAGGAAACTGGGGGCTTCGGCGGCGGCTAGCACAGATGCGAAATTGTGCTTCAAGGGGGTGTACCAAGCGTCGAAGCCGCGGAGGATTGCGACGGCCAGGCGCTGGCGGTCGAAGGCGCGGCCGGTCAATCAGGCAAATTCTGACTAAAATCGGAGGGCCTGTCGCGAAAATTCAAACGCCGGTGCGGGTTTTCATTACCCGCGCCGTAGTGAAAATTATTATTCCTGCTCGCCATGCGAGCGCGCCCTGCTAGTCTCCGCACGCAGGCATCGAACTCGTGCCCAATCACCACGTGAATTCCGTCCTCCCATCACGCAAGTCCCTGGGAATCACCAGCAACCAGCTTTCGTGGGGCATGTTCGCGGCTAAAATCTGGATGCTGGTTTCGGCGTGGTGCAGTCTTTCCGGGTGGGGGCTGTCGCTTTGCGGGTGCTTGAACGCGACGGGATATGCGGCGGCGTTCATTCTGGGCGGCGCATTTTTCATCGTTTGGCTGCGGCGGGCGGAAATCCCCCGGGTGAGCGGGCCGCCGTGGAAACACCTGCGGATTTTGTGGCGCAAGCGGTTCCGCAAGCCGCTGCCTTTCCTATTCCTGGCGGCGGCGCTATTGACGCTCGCGGGCGGGATTCTGTACGCC
>DASZPK010000529.1:0-2247 GCA_035550335.1 Chthoniobacteraceae bacterium
AAGATAGGCGGGGTGGAGCGGCATGTCGTTCCACGCGGTGTTGGCGGAACTGCTGAACAGAATCACGCGCCCGCGGCCCCATGTGCGCTCCATGATCGCGGCGGTGCCGTCGCCGTATTTCACCACGACCTCGGGCTCGCCGGCCTGGGCGGTGTGGCCTTTCACGGGGTTCAGGATGTAGGAGCAGTAAAAATTCGCGGTGGTGAGGGTGCCGGCAGCGGCATCGTTCCAGAGGGAGACGATGGAATTTTTGTATCCGGTCCCCTGGAGGCGCAGGACGGATTTGATGTCGCCGGGCTTGCCGCGCACATCGCCGAGCGTGGCGGGAAGGAAATTGTATTTCGCGCCGAGGTTGTCGTTGTAAAACGCGGCGCTGGTCCGCGGCCCGGGGAAGATGACGAGGCCGCCGCCGCGGGCGAGATAAGCCGGGAATGAGTCGAGGGCATTTGCGGAAATCTCGCCGACATTGGCGAGGACGACGGCTTCGTAGTCGTTGAGATTGACCGAGTCGAGGTCGGCGGGAGCGATGGTTTTCGTTTTGATGAAATAGTTTTCGCGCTCGGAGAGGGGGACGGGAGCGAGGGCGTTTGCGAGGTAAAACGCGGCGTTGTCGACCGGGTCGCCGCCGATATCGCCGGAAACGATCAGGACGTGCACATTGTCGAGCGCGCGCAGGGCGATGGTACGCTTGTCGTCGGCGGTGAGGCGGTCGGGGTTGATCTGCGCGGTGACGGTATGGGTGCCGGGAGCGCGGAATTTTGCAAAGAGCGCGATGCGTTTTGCGGAGCCCTGCGGGATGGAAGCAAGGGTGCCTTCATCGCACGGGTCGTCGGAGTCGACATTCAGGCGCACGGCGACATCGCGCGCGTCTTCGTGGCCAAAATTGGTGACTTCAATATCGAACTGCGCGGCTTCGCCGACATCGGCCATCGGGCTTGCGAGCAGGAGATTGCTAACGCCGAGGTTTTCCACGTTGCCGCTGCCGACCAGAATGATGGAGGTGGAGACGGTCTCGTTGTGAAGCATCTTGAGGATGTCGTCGAACTGTCCCCAGCCGTTTTCCTGGCCGTCGGTGATGAGATAGATGCGCTGCGTGGCCACGGCGTGGCGCTGGAGCGTATCGAAGGCTTGTTTTAACGCTTGTTGCACATCCGTTGTGCGATCGGAAAGCTCGGCATCGCGCACGACCTTCCGGGCGAGGTCGAGGTCGAACGTCGGCTCGGGGATGGGGGCGTGGACGACGTCCGAGAAAAGGAGGATGGCGACCGTCGAGCCCTTGGGGAGCGAATCAATCGCCTGGAGGGCAGCCGCCTTCGCGAGGTCGAAGCGGCTCTGGCCGCCGTCGCTTTCGCCCATGCTGTAGGAATTGTCGAGGACGATGATGGCGGTCTCGCTGCTGCGACCCGTGTTGAGCGCGGCAATGGCTTTATGGAAAATCGGGCGCGACATCGCGAGCGCGAGCAGGATGAGCAGCAGGCAGCGGAGGAGGAGCAGAATGATGTCCTCGAGATTCATGCGCCGCTGGTTTTTCTGGATGCTTGTCTGCAAAAAACGGGTGGCGGCCCAGACCACCTGCTTGATGCGGCGGTTCATGAACATATGGATGATGATCGGGGCCGCGATGGCCGCCATGCCCCAGAGCAGCAATGGATTCAGGAAGCCCATTCAACGATACCGGTGCTGCCGCGTGGCGAGGTAGCTGCTGAGGATCTCGGCCCACGGCGTGGCCGTGTTGACCAGGACGTAATTGCAGCCGTTGCGTTCGCAACCGGAGCGCAATTTCTCGGTGAAAGCGTTCAACTCGGCGAGGTAGCTTTTGCGCAGTTCCGAGGGGCGGGTGAGATAGTTTTGCGCCCCTTCGAGGCCGAGGAATTCGACGACGCCCTTGAATGGAAATTCCAGTTCGTACGGATCGAGCACCTGGAAGACGATGACCTCGCTCCCTTGGAAACGGAGGTGCTGGATGCCCTTGATGACGTCGTCCAGTTCGTCGAAGAAATCGCTGATGAGGATGATGATCCCCTTGCGGCGGATCTGCAGCGCAAGGTCGTGGAGCACGGTGGCGATGTTCGTTTTCTGCCCCGGCTCGAATGCTGCGAGCGTGCGCATGAAATCGTGGATCGTGGCGAGGTTGTCGGTGCGGGGC
The DNA here is from genome assembly GCA_035550335.1 of Chthoniobacteraceae bacterium. Lineage (GTDB taxonomy): Bacteria > Verrucomicrobiota > Verrucomicrobiia > Chthoniobacterales > Chthoniobacteraceae > DASZPK01. The sequence goes on from DASZPK010000529.1 coordinate 2,147, forward strand.
TTAAAGCTCTGGACCTTCGTGTCGAAGATCGCGAGCGCCGCGGCGTCGCGCTGGAGGAGGATGAGATACGCGAGCGTGGCGGCCATGGTGCGCGCGTAATC
>DASZPK010000530.1:0-9540 GCA_035550335.1 Chthoniobacteraceae bacterium
CCCCATCTCCTCGAAAAACGGGAACTGCCGGCAATTGAACGCCCCCCAGTCGCAAAGCACCGCCGCATCGATCCGGTGCGCGCGCACGAACTCCCGCATCCGCGTCCGCACCTTCCGCGCGCGCGGCACCATGCGGATCGACGAATAAATGCCGATGCCGCTCAGGTCGCTCGTATCAGCCACCCACTCGCCGCCGGGGCTTTTTTTCACAGCGTCCGCGAGGTGCGAGCCGCCCACGGCGTGGAGCGTCCAGCCGGGATTGCGCTCGAGCAGGAGCGTCGCGAGTTTCGCGGTATTCATGTCGCCGGAAATCTCGCCGGAGACGAAGAGGATGGTTTTGGCCGGTTGCGTCACAATGCCGCCGGTCACGATGCCGGCGGCGCGTAATCTAGCCCGCCGCGGGCGCGAAGGTCAAAGCCCGAGTGAATGAACGGACGCCGCCCGCAACGCGATTACTGGCGGATCTTCTTCAGCGCCTTTTCCACCTCGGCGCGAACATTGGGATCCGTGGCAGGATCGTTCAGCACTTTTTCCAGCGAGGGCACCGCGCCGGCTGCGTCGGATTCCATGATGCCCAAAGCCGAGGCTGCCTCGATCTGGCATTCCACCGGATGGTCCGCGCTCGGGAATAACAGGATATTTTCCCGTGCCTCGACTTTCATTTGCGTGTCCATGATCGCATCCGGCAGTTCGATCCGGTCGTAGGTGGGAATGGCCTTGTTCCGGCTTCCAGCGAGCAATGCCGGGTCCATCTGCGCGGAGATATTGTGTTTGGGAAACAAAGCGCTGAACCGGGTCATCGCACTCAGTGCGATACTGCTATGCGCAGTCGTTGGCAGCATCTCCGAGAAAACATCCAGCACGCGCTGGTCATCATAGCCGCTGATATTGTTGATCGCCTCACTGGAAATATAGGGGCGGCTGTCGCGAACAAACGGAAGAATGTCATCCAGGGTGCCGGGATCATTTGTTTCGCTCAAGACCCTGATGGCAGCTGCGATTACTTCCTCGTCGGAAGCATGGTTCTTCAAGACCTCGCGAAAAAAGCCGGTGTTTTCCTTGTCTTTCATGAGGCCCAGCAACATGAGGGCATGCGTGGCTGTATCGTCGTCTGGATCGTCAACCAGCTTTTTCAGCCTTTCCCGGATACCCGGGAGGGCAAAGAATGTTTTTTCGTTTCCCGGCGTATGGGCCGCGGCCAGGATGATGCGCAATGCCAGGTCGCGCACTTTGGGATCACGGTCCGATGACATGCCAACCAGCGCATTCAACATGGAGGCCGGCATTGGCTTTTTGTAATGTAGATAGGGAGCGAGAAAGTGGCCGATGACGGATGTCAAAAGATTTCCGCTTGGATTGCGCTCCGTCTCGTGGACATAAATTTCAATCTGCACCCGCGGGTTGAAAAATATCAGCGGCAGGGCCACGAAGAGCAGCAGCCCCACGACGGAGACGATGATGATTTTTCGCATGACGGTCATGGCGGCGGCGATTGCGGGCGGATGTCCTTCAGCGCCTTTTCCACCGCGTCCCGAACGTAGGGAATCGTGGCAGGGTTATCCCGGACTTTCTCCAGCGCTGGCACGGCGCTGGCCGCGACGGATTTCATGTCCCCTAAAGTCAACGCCGCATTGACCTGGGACATCGGCGGATCCGCGCCCGGAAATAGCAGAATATTTTCGCACGCTTCAACCTTCGTTTGAGCATCGCTGATCGCACCCAGCAGTCGGGTGCGATCAGCGATGCCGGCGTTCCGGGTTACGGCGAGCAACGCCGGGTCCATCTGCGCGGAAATGTCATGCTTTGGGAACGAACCATGGAATTGCATGATCGCATCGGCTGCGGCGCACTCATGCCCGGGCGAAGACAGCATCTCCGCCATGGCATCCAGCGCGCGTTGGTCGTCATAGCAGCTGATATCGTTGATCGCTTCAACGGAAACCCGCAAGCGGCTGTCGCGGACGAAGGGAAGGATCTCGGCCAGGGAGTCCGGATCACCCGTATTGGCCAAGGCCCCTATGGCGGCAATGACCACCTGTCCATCGGAAAAGCGGGTCTTCAAGACCTCGCGAAACAAGGCTGCGTTTTCCTTGTCCCTCATGCGACCCAGCAACGAAAGAGAATCCGCAGCCGTCCCGGCATCTGGATCGGTGACCAGATTTCCCAGCTTTTCCCGGATTCCCGGGATGGCAAGAAATGCTTTTTCGTTTTCCGGTTTATCGTCCGCTGCATACATCACCAGGGTCAATGCTTCGCCGCGCACTTTCGGATCGCGGTCCGATAACATGCCGGCGAGGGCATTTAACATGGAGGGAGGGACGGACTTGTCGGGCTCGAAATACGGGACAACCCAGCGGTGGGCTGCGTGGTATAAAAGGCTCCCGTGGTTGCGCACGGTTTCGTGGACGTAAATTTCGATCCAGAGCCGCGGGTTGAAAAATATCAGCGGCAGGGCCACGAAGAGCAGCAGCCCCATGACGGAGACGATGATGATTTTTCGCATGCGGCGTGACCGGGAAAATGATTTGCCGGATGCGACAGTTTAGGGGCGCGGGCTGAAAGTGCAAAGCAAACACTTGTCAAACCCCGGCGGTCTAAATACGTATCTGGGACTGCTTGTAAACCTGAAGCCCTTTTCACCCCCGGCGGGCGTTGCGTTTTATTCCGCGAATGAGGTTCCATCTCATTAACACCGGGCTTTCAGCCCGGTGATTTCCAAGACCCGCGGGAGCACCCGCCAGCCACCGCTATTCCCCTCCGCCACTCGGCGGGACGCGTATCCTCCCCGGAGCATATTTACAACGCCACCTTTGGGTTCAATGCAATATCCGGGTTAAAACGGCTGGTCGACAGTAAGCGCTTGTACACCGGGCTGAAGCTTGGTGTTAATGAGAAGCGCCGCGTTCATGCATCCGCAACCCCATCCCCATGCGATACTTCTGTAGACTTAAGGAGAAAACAGACAATGACCACATCGCGCAAAGCATGGAAACTGCATGAGGAACCGGAAAAGCAACCGGGGCTGCTTGATTTCTCGTTCAAAAACTTCGTGGTAATCTGCCTCGCCGTTCCGCTCATGGTGATCACCGCATGCCACCATGCCACTTCGGACAGCGGCGCCGACTTCGGCAAAGTCGTCACCGCCTCCGACATCGACGCCCACAACGCACCCACCGCGCTCGCCGACACCTTCTCGCCCTCGCAAAAAGCCATCTACGTCGTCGCCGAGGCCAAGCAAGTCGCACCCGGCACCCGTCTCTCCGCCACATGGAGCCGCGACGGCACGCCCGTGCAGGTCTCCGACGAAGTCGTCGCCACCCAGGGTTACCACGATACCAACATCGAATTTCACCTCAACCCCGGAGCCGGCGGTTTCGCCCCCGGCAGCTACAAGGCCCAGATCATCGTCGATGGCAAACCCGGCCCCGAGGCAAGCTTCACCGTCAAATAAACAAATGTTTAACATCACCACCGCAAAACGCCATCTCCTCGCCCTCTTGGGCGCCACCTTATTGCTCGGCGCGCTCGCCGGCTGCGCGGGCGACCAGCCGACTTCCAGCGGCTCCATCGCCCCGAGCGGCAGTTCCTCCGGCTCCATCGGCCACTAGGGCCTGTTGGGAAAGCGCACAATCGGAAAAGTTGTAGAGTCCGCTGTCCCCAGCGGAGGGAATGGGTTCCGCTGCGGAATTCCGTGCGGCGGGGACACCGCACGCTACAACAGCTCGCGGCGTGCGCTTTCCATTGCAGCCCCACCTCTCTGCTTTCATAAAATTCGAGTTTCACTTCCCGCTTCTGATTGTTTACAATCAGCCCCGACGTATGGGCGGTTTTCTTCCCCTCACCGACGGCCGCAAGCTCCAGCTTTTCCAGGAGCACGACCCGCTCAAGCAATGGTGGTCCCTCGACGAACTCCGCTACTGCGGCAAATGTGAGCACCTCTTCATCGGCCGCGAAATCAAGGTCACGCAGGACGACGACATGGTCTTCCACTTCCGCTGCCCCACCTTCAACTGCGACGCCGACTTCGCCGACTGGCAGTACCCGAATTTGCATTTGTAAAAACAGCCGTTGGCTTACTTTGCGGGCCCAAACTTCCGCGCCATCGACTTCGTGATGGTGGATTTCACCACCACCTTTTGCTTCCCGGGTGTGGTGGGGTGCGCGGTCGAAACGATCGTCGCCTCCTGCAAATCGTCGGTTTCGTATTTGGTGGCATCCACGGGGCAGCTCTCCTTGATGGTCTCATCCACGGTCGCGGTATCGAGCGTGAGGCCCTCCGGCAGCGGGGATTTCATGCTGCCCGTGAAATGGATGCTCACCTTCATCACCCCGTCGGCCACGTCGTCCAGCGTGGCCTTTCCGGTGATGTTGCTGAAGGTGACTTTGTCCTCCCCGCTCTCGAGCGCCTTCTTCACCGCATCGCCATTCAAGTCCCAGCTATCCCCCTTTTTCTTGTGCTCCTTTGTGCCAAAAACTTCGTCGTTGGTGGGGTCGTTGTGGCTCAGGTCGATCACCAGTTCCAGCGCCGAGCCGATGGCCTCCGATACAAGCGTCCCGTTCATCTCGTAAGTCTGTTTCTTGCCGGCGCTCGTCGCGATGATCTCGCTCCCCTTCGGCGCGATCTCTTCCGGCTCCGCGCCGTTTTCCGACACCGTCAGCTTGTCCACCGTGATCGAAACCTTTGATTCCTTGCCGTTCGCATCCACGGCCAGCACTTTCTCCACCCCGTCAAGCTGCACAATCACTTCATCCTTCGCATCCTTTTGCACGACCCCGTCGGCCGTGATGAGGACCGCCTGCGATCCCTTCCCCGTGATGGAAATCGTCATCGCGTCCCCCACCTTGAGCGGACGCTGCATCTGGACGGGGTAATCCTGCGCAAATACCGCCGGCCCCGCGAGGACAACGAGGAACGTCGGTAGGAGCAGCCTAGCTTTCACGAAATTTTCCGATAAGTGACGCGTTTACTTCAGCGGCGTCATCGTGACTTCCTTGGACTGGTCGGCGGAAACCTTGATAACAAGCTTTCCTTGGGGCGTATCAGCGTGCGCGCTGAAGGAAAAGTTCACCGACATCGAATCCTCCGTTTCGGGTTTGGTGGTATCGAGCGGGAATTGGCCGGAAGTTTTTATTTCGAGGGAGGAATCATCCACCGTGATTTGCGGCGGGAGTGGCGGCTTGATTTTGCCCTTGATCTCGGCGCTCAGCTTCATGCTGTCGGCGGAAACATCTTCGAGGGAGTTCTTGCCGGAGAAATCGTTGACTTCCATCCCCGTCTGCCCGGCAAAGAAGTTTTTGGCCAGGTCGGCATTGATGTCCCAACTGTCGCCCTTTTTCTTGCGTTCCTTGGTGCCAAAAACTTCATCGTTCGTGGGGCCGTCATGGCTCATCACTTCGACCACCATGCGGAGGGCCTTCGCGACATCGGGATCGACATCCTTGCCGTCGATTTGATAAGCGGTTTTCTTTGCTTGCGCGAAACAGGTGATGACCGTGCCCTTTGGCGCGAGTTCCTTGGTTTCTCCATTGGCAGTCATCGAGAGTTTGTCCACCGTGACGGTGACTTTGGTTTCCTGGCTGTGTTCGTCGACTTCGACGATTTTTTCCACGCCATCCAACTGCACGGAGATTACCTCCTTATCGGCTTCCGCCGGGGCGTCGCCCATGGCCTTGCTGGAGTCCGTGGTCATTTTTCCCGTGACGGAGAGCTTGAATTCCTGGCCCACCTTCATCGGGCGGACGATGTGGATTTCATAATCCTGCGCAAGAACAGCGGGGGCGAGGAGTGTGACAACAAGCGCGAACGGAATGAGGTGTTTTTTCATGAAGGTGTTCGATTTGCCGCGAAGGTGACCGAGCAGCGCCGCTTTGTCGAGCGGGTTTTGAAGCGCGCGCGGGGCTATTTCGCGGGCGCGAAATTCCGGGTCAGGCTCTTCTCCAGCGTCGTTTTGGCCACGCTTTTCCCCTTGTCTCCCGGCGTCAGCGGCACCGCCGTGAACGTGATCACGATTTCCTCCGAGTCCCCGGTTTGGTATTTGCTCGTTTCCGGGGGAAGCAATTGCGTGTAGGCCGCGTCGATTGTCCCCTTGTCGATCGTGAACCCGGGCGGCGGCAGCAGCTTCACATTCCCGGTGAACCGCGCCGATACCTTCATGCCCGCGTCCGTCACATCGTCCAGGCTCACCTTGCCGGCGATGTGGTCGAATTCGTAGCTGCTGTCGCCATTCTCGAGCGCGCGCTTCACCGCCGTTGCGTTCACGTCCCACGTGTCGCCCTTCTTCTTTTGTTCCGTCGCGCCGAAATCCTCGTCCTTCGACGGCTCCCCCTCGCTCAAATCAACCACCATGTCCAAAACCTTCGCCACGTCCGCGCTCACCGCCTTGCCGTCAACAAAGTAGACCTGCTTTTTGCCATCCACCCAGCACGAGATCACCGTTCCCTTCAATAGAATCTCCAATGGCGCCCCGCCGTTCACCGCAAACGTCATCCGCCTCACGGTGATCTCCGTTTTCGTCTCCTTTCCGTTCCCGTCCACGGCCAGCACCTTTTCCGTGCCGTCGAGCTGGGCATTGAGTTCCATGCGCGCTTCTTTTTGTTTTGCGCCGTTTACCGTGATGACCGTCGATTGCGTCTTCCTCCCCATCAGGAAAACCTGCATCTCGTCCCCGGGGTTGAGCGCCCGCTGCAACCGCACGGTATAATCCTGCGCCACGGCCCCCTGGCCAAGGAGGAATGCAAACACCAATGCCGGCACCAGACGGTTCATGCTCGCGGGAGCTTGAAAGATGCGTCCCCCGTTGTCGAGCAAATCGCCGATTGCTTCGGTTGCCAGACCCCGGTTGCGATGTGCTAGATTCAGCCCATGCCCCTGCGCGCCATCGTCGTCGACTTCAACTCCTACTTCGCCTCGTGCGAGCAGCAGTTGCGCCCCGAGTTGCGCGGGAAACCGGTCGCGGTCGTCCCGGTCAACACCGATTCCACCTGCTGCATCGCCGCGAGCTACGAAGCAAAACGGTTCGGTGTGAAAACCGGCACCGGCGTCGGCGACGCGAAACAAATGTGCCCCGGCCTTATCGTCGTCGAGGGCCGCCCCGAGCTCTACGTCGAACTGCACGAACGCCTCGTGGCCGTGATTGAGGATTGTATTCACGTCGAGCGCGTGATGAGCATCGATGAAATGGGAGCGGACCTCACCGGGAAGCTCCAGGACCGCGGGCGCGCCGTCGAGCTTGCCCGCAAGATCAAGCGCGAGATTTCCTCGAAAGTCGGCACGGAATTGCGCTGCTCCATCGGCATCGCCCCGAACCATTACCTCGCAAAAACGGCCTCCGACATGCAGAAGCCCGATGGGCTCGTCGTTATCGAGCAGGAGGAGCTCCCGCAAATCCTCCACCGGCTGGAGCTGCGCGACCTCTGCGGCATCGGGCGCAATATGGAGTTGCGCCTGCACCAACACGGCATCCGCACCGTCGAGCAGCTTTGCGCCGCCACCAAGGAGGAACTGCGCGAGGCATGGGGCAGCATCGAGGGCGAGCGCATGCACCAGGACCTGCGCGGCGAGATCGTCTATCGCCCGCCCGAGCGGCACAGCAGCATCGGCCACTCCCACGTCCTGCCGCCCGAGGAGCGCAACGAAAAGGACGCCTTCGCCGTGCTCAACCGCCTCCTGCAAAAAGCCGCCATGCGCCTGCGCAAGATGGGCTACTACGCCGGCGGCATGCACGTCTCCGTGCGGCACGTCCGCCAGTCGCGCTGGGGCGACGAATGCCGGTTCACCGAAACGCAGGATACCGTCGAGCTGCTGCACGCCCTGCGCATGCTTTGGGAGCGCCGCCCGGGCAAATGCCCCGCGCCAATGAAAGTCGGCGTCGTCCTTTCGAACCTCGTCGAGGAGGCCAACCGCACCCCCTCCTTTTTCGAGAAAAATCCGCGCAAGCAACTCAACGCCGGCATCGACAAAATCAACAGTCTCTTCGGCAACAACACCATCTATTTTGCCGGGGCCCACTCGGCCCGCAAATCCGCGCCGTTGCGCATCGCATTCAGCCGCGTGCCCGATCTCAAGACCGAGGCCGATGGAAAAGAGCTGCCGCCAGAACACGAGGCGCGCCTGGCCGCGCGGCGTTCGCGGGGGAAGGCGGTGCCGCGCCGCGGCGAATAGACGCACTGGATTTTCTCCGCCGGCGTTGCTAGACTCCCCAACGTGAAGACTCAATTACTGAGCAAGGTCCGCGGGATGGGTGCGAGGATCCTTCATGTTGTCACCCGTAAACGTGAACTCCACGAGAAGATGCTCCAGCAGAGGGTGCTTGGCATCATCCAATCTTTCCGCGAGCGGCGTGCCTGGGCCCATCGTGGCGAGATTTCCCGAGAGCGGCGGGCAAAAACCCCGGGGCGCAGTCCCAAACGCCGCCCTGGCGACGAGGGCTCGCGCCCGCCCGATTGTGGCAAGCCCGCGCCGCTAAGGCCCTCGCCCACGCATCACCTCGTGGCGATGAAATCATTGCCGCCCGGGGACCATACCTGGCTTCTCGACGCGGATTGAGCGCCGCTATCTCTCCTCGAGCACGGCCTGGAGATATTCGCGGTAATCGTTTTTAGGCAGCGTGGCGATGAGTTTTTCGAACTGCGCCTTGCCGATGAACTTCATGTAATACGCGATCTCCTCGATGCACGCCACTTTCAGCCCGGTGCGGTTTTCGATGGCGGCGATGTAATTGCCCGCGTCGAGCAGGCTCGCCTGCGTGCCGGTATCGAGCCACGCCATGCCGCGGCTGAGCAGGCGCACCTGCAACTCGCCCGCGCGCAGGTATGCGAGATTCACGTCGGTGATTTCGAGTTCGCCGCGCGCGGAGGGTTTCAGTTTGCGGCAGATGTCCAACACGCGGTTGTCGTAAACATAGAGGCCCGGCACGGCGAACTGGCTCTTCGGCTTTTTCGGTTTCTCCTCGAGGCTGATCGCGCGGCCTTTTGCGTCAAACTCCACCACGCCGTAGCGCTCCGGATCGCGCACTTTGTAACCGAAAATGCACGCCCCTTTTTTGATGGCCAGCGCCTCGCGGTAAAAATCGAGGTTCCCGTAAAAAATATTGTCGCCGAGGATGAGCGTCACGCCCGAGTTGCCGATGAAATCCGCGCCGATGAGGAACGCCTGCGCGATGCCCGCGGGTTTTTCCTGCTGCGCGTATTCGATGCCCATGCCGAGGCGGGAGCCGTCACCGAGCAGCGCGCGGAAGGTCGGCAGATCCTTCGGCGTGGAAATGATGAGCACCTCCCGGATGCCGCCGAGCATGAGCGTGGCGAGCGGATAATAAATCATCGGCTTGTCGTAGATGGGCAGGAGCTGCTTGCACACGATCTGCGTGAGCGGGTAAAGCCGAGTCCCCGCGCCGCCGGCGAGGATGATGGCTTTCTTGCGCGAGGAAGGGGATTTCATCAGGAGGTGTTTTACAGGATTCCGGAGCGGTTTGTCCATCACGCGGGTGGCTGGCGCGCCTCCGCCGTTCCTGATTTCCTGATTTCCAGATTCGCCTTTCTGCT
>DASZPK010000531.1:0-9833 GCA_035550335.1 Chthoniobacteraceae bacterium
TTGTAGGGTCCGCTGTCCCCAGCGGAGGCGTTGGACATGGCCGGGAAATTTCGTAGTGGCGCGCCATTCCTGCGCTGGGACAGCGCACGCTACAGAGTCTCGCGGACGGAGATTTAAACAAGGCGCGTCCGCAGATCTCTATTGTGGCGTCACAAAATCGAGATACCCGAATTGCTCCGGCACGTGGAACAGCTCGCGGCCTGTGGGCGACCACGCGCTCAGCTCCCAGCGCGCGTTTTTCGGGCGGTCGATGCGGTAAAAATTCGCGCGCCACGGTTTGCCGGGGGAGGGGAGGCCGGGGGCGAGGCTGGCGAAGGGAATGGCGATCTCCACCGTCCATGCATTCGCGGTTTTGTTAACGGATGTTTTCAGGCCTTCGCAATGCCAGCCGAAATCCTTGCGCAGCCCGCCGCGCGTGCGGCGCAGCACGAGGTCGCACACGGCGTTGAGCGGGTTCACCTCGATCTCGAAATAGCTCTGCAAATCCCCCGCGGGATCGAGGAACACCTCGACGACCTCCTCCTCGTAAAGCGGCGCGTCGTGGGCGGTGTGGGTCGCCCATGCGTCGTTGTCGGTGGCGTGGAAAAGGACGCGCAGTTCCGCCTCCGTCCACGCGGTCTTGAACCACGTGGCTTGCGCGGGCTGGCCGCCGCCCACGTTTTCCTTCAAATGCACCGGCTCGATGCCGCGCCAGAAATCCGCATCCCGTGCATCCATGCGCGGGCAATTGAGTTTCGGCGGCACGGAAGGGCTGCTGACCTGCGGTTGGCTTACTGGACCGGCGGCTGCATCAGGTAGATGTATGCCACCGCGCCAATCAGGGCCGCGATGGCCAGGCCGGCGATGGCGAATACCGCTTGCGAGGCCCCGTCCTTCTTTTCCTTTTTGACGCGGAATGGCGACGCATTGGAAAAATCCGCCGGGCGAACGCTCGATTCCGCGACCGACACGGGCGTCAGCTCCGCGGCGGGAAGCTCGCGTTTTTCGACGGGCACTTCGTTCTCCGATTGATAAACCGTCTCGATCTTGCCGATGCGCACGCGGTCGCCGCCGCGCAACTGCACCTCGGTCACGGTTTTGCCGTTCACGCGGGTGCCATTGGTGGAGTTCAGGTCCTTGAGGTGATAATCGTCGCCGCTCAAGGTGAGCTGCAGGTGGTGGCTGGAGACGGAAACGTCGTCGATCTGGATGTCGTTGTCGGCGAGGCGGCCCACGGTGATTGTATCACCGGAGAGGTCGCGCGTGGTTTCGCCGGCGTCCAGGAGGAAGATTTGAAGCTTGGGCATGGTGGGAAGGTAACAGGGGTTGCTGATTCATCAATACCAAACCGGGGGCGGGGATTGCCACTGGAAAATTGAGGGCGGGCTGGGTGCGAAGTTGCGGGTCCGCGAACTTGCTGAATATCGCGTTCATTTTTGGCGCAGGGGAGGGGGATTATTTTTCAAAGCTTCCATATAGGCACGGGCGTCGCGCGGAGGAAGCATGGTGATCGACGCGCAAGTGGAATCGGCCTGCCGCACCTCGAAAAAGAAACCCGCATTCAAATCGCCGTAGACATCGATCCCATCGTTTTTCAGACCATCGAGCTTGGTATAGCGGTATTTTTTCCCGGCATCTTTCCATTCGCTGCCCGGGTAAATGGAGATGCCATTCAGCGTGAACGCCGCCGAGGATACTTGGATTTGTTCAGCCGTCATCCCACCCGGCAATTTCTGGAAAAGGATGGAAAGACCGGGCCGCTCGTGTTTGTTTTGCACCGGAAGTCGCCACCGCCATACAACCGCTTCGCCACCCGCCGCACTTGCGCGGACGTTGTGTTTTTCATCCGGCTTGCCGAGCAGCGCGAGGGCTACCGTGGCGCTCATGCCGGGTTTGATGTCGTTGCCCAAGGATTCCGGATACTGGCACAGCGTGTAGTCCCACGACTCTAATGGCGGGTAGTGGTAAGTCCCCTTGGCGCCTGCCGGAACCACGGTGATCTCCACGCATACATCGTCGCTCTTCCTGATCGAGAATGCGATGCCTTGTTTGGAATCGATGTAAAACTCCATTTCGCCGAACATCGGCCAGCGCGTTTGCACGGGTGAATTGTCCTCGGTGTAAAAAGCGTAATCGGGCCGAAGCCCCGGGAACTGCGCGCGAATCGCCTTGAGCGCGGAGCCAGGCGCGATCCCGCCTGCGGTGTGGAATCGTGGCGAGCTCACAAATATATTTTTCGTGGTTACGGGACCCCTGTGCGCGTAGGTGTTTTGTCCCATGTCTTCCACGGAGTAGACCCCGAGTTCCCCCGGGCGGTGGAATGGCCGGCCTTTATCACCGGGGTGTGCGCCGAGATACCACACATTGCTCGCCTGTCCTCCCAATGCCCCATCGCTCCCGTCGGGATCGCCCAGCCGGTCCATGAAGGCTTCGCCCTCCGGGTCGGGGCCTGAGCCGAGGTGGATGCCGCCGATGCTCTTTCCTGGGACAATCAGCGGATTCATTTTGGCTATGTCCCCCGCGCCTGCGTGGGCAAGCGCGCCAAGGAGGAAGACAAGCAGAGCGGGCATGGTGTAACGCATCAAGGGAAGATACGCGGGATTGGAGCGAAATCTTTCAAAGAGCTCAGGCACACGTCCATATTGGCGCTTCGTTTCCCGTTTCCACGCCTTAGCAGGGAAACGAGGAAACGAAGGGGTTTTACAGAGTAAAAAGCGGAAACGAAGTGCTTTGGCAGACGCATGCATGGAAACGAAGCCCGTCACGCCCGCAGCAAATTCTGGGCTTGGATGGTTTCCCAGATTCTTGTCGCGCTGTTTTGTCTGTACCTTGTAGTATTATCCCTCAAATCTATCCCAGCATGAACCGCTCATGTTGTTGATCTTTTTCCGTATCAAATGCCAATTGCGTCCCGCTTAAATAAAATAGTTCAGATCCTGGCTATTTTGTCATCCGCGGTGGTTTTTGCAGACCCACCGTCTGGTTACACTATAGATGATAATGGGGCTGTCCTCGTCGGACCTGAGCGCAAGAATTATAATTCATTGTCCGAAAAAGAGCGCACGGAGTTTTTAAGCCGCATCCGTTTACAATTGGACGATTCCGACTACAGATCACGCTTCCAAGCCTCGCAACTGTTGCTGATTCTGAATGACGAAGAATCCATGGGACGAATGATTGACATGTATCATGCCGGAACGCTTCCTTTTGCTTTCGAAAATTTGCGGACAAACGGCCGTGAAGCAATCATTCCCTGGCTTATTCCCGATATTTACAAGGATCATGGCGGCATGGTGGAAATTCCGGGATATGCCTCGCTGGAAGCGAAAGAGGCTGCGGCTTGCCTTGTGCTGAGCTCCATTCAAAATTCACAAAATCTCCCCGCCGGGAGCCGCTCTTGGGCAAAAGAATTAAATTTAAATTATGGATCACGAGAGATTGATGAGAATCAAGAAATTGTCCTGATAAAAGAGTGGTGGGCGCACAACAAGGAAGCAATCACTGCAAGGCAGTACGATAAAGCAACATGGATTCCAAAGCTTGGGTTGTTGAACAAATGGATTTTTAACCATGTGAACTTCGATGGGAATGTCCTCGCCATTGTGTCCGCGCTGATCTTCGTTGTCGCTGCCTGGCTCTTGTTCCGATTTGGCAATGTCTTGAAGCGACGGTAACAAATTCGCCGTAGGAGGTAGAGGGCCCCGCGACTTCGCAAGTCATCGCTTTCGTTTCCCATTTCCACGGTATAGGGAGGAAACGGCGAAACGAAGGGGTTTTATAGGGTAAATGATGGAAACGAAGCTGCTTGTTTTCGTTTCGCGGATCACTATCTGCGGCGGGACGGACGCGCAATTTGAGGGCCCGTGTTTTGTCATTCATCCTGTTTCCCTAAGAAACAGGATGAATGACAAAACCAGCCCACGGCAAAAGAAAGAAATTCCGCTTTGAGGTAAGCTCCGGGCAGGATGGCACTTGCTGCAATGCTTCGTTTCCCGTTTCCACGCCCTGTAAGGGAAACGGGAAACGAAGGCCATTTTACTCTGTAAACCATGGAAACGAGAAGCGGCTGTTTTTTGCCCGTTTTCGTTTCCGTCTGTTTCCATGGGTGCGCCAGTTAATGCGGCTCGTTTCCGGCTTTTACTCTGGAAAACGCCTTCGTTTCCTCGTTTTCCTGCTAAGGCGTGGAAACGGGAAATGAACGCCGAAAGCATGGACTGAGTTCAACCCCGAACCCATGCGAAGCGCGAGTTAAGCGAGCCGGGATCGCTTAACTCGCATCCCGGTGCGCAATCGCCAGCAATGGGATGTGCGAATTCGGCGAACCCAGTTCGCCTGGTTCGCAAGTTCGCAGTCGCGGCCACCGCACACCAAAGCTACGAATTGAACGAATTCGTTTAATTCGTAAACTGTGAGTCCCTTACTTCCCCGCCTTCTCGGCGGAGATCAAATCGGAAAACTGCTCGAAGAAATACATCGCGTCGTGCGGGCCAGGCGAGGCCTCGGGGTGGTATTGCACGCTGAACACCGGGAAATCGCGGTGGCGCATTCCCTCCACGGTCTGGTCGTTGAGATTGATGTGCGTGACCTCGACGTTCGACGGCAGCGAATCGGGATCGACGGCGAACCCGTGGTTCTGCGAGGTGATGGCGACCCTGCCGGTCTTCAAATCCTTCACCGGCTGGTTGCCGCCGCGGTGGCCGAATTTCAGCTTGAACGTCTTCCCGCCAAACGCATACCCGAGCACCTGGTGGCCGAGGCAGATGCCGAAGATCGGTTTTTTGCCGATGAGCCCGCGCAGCGATTCGTGGATGTAGCCGAGCGCGGCGGGATCGCCGGGGCCGTTCGAGAGAAAAATGCCGTCCGGGTTCATCGCGAGCACGTCGGCGGCGGTGGCGGTCGCGGGGACCACGCGCACCTTGAACCCATGCTGGCGCAGGTTGCGCAGGATGTTGTGCTTGATGCCGTAATCGTAGGCGACGATCTGGTGCTTGATGGGCGGGAGTTTCTTGAACACCTCTCCGCTCGCGTCGCGCTCGATGCCGGCGCCGTCGCCCTTCACGATGGTCCATTCGCGGCTGAGCTTGTCCCCGGGGTCCCAATCGTAGGGCTGCCGCGCGGTGACCTCCTTCACGAAATCCATGCCGGTCACGCCCGTGCCCTCCACCGCGCGGCGCACGGCTTCGGCGGCGGGGATGTTTTCGGTTGTTAAACAGGCCTTCATCGCCCCCTTCTCGCGCAGGTGCTTCGTGAGCGCGCGCGTGTCGATCCCCTGGATGCCGGGGATGTTCCAGCGCTTGAGGTACGCGTCGAGCGTGCCTTGCGAGCGCCAGTTGCTCGCCACTTCGGAGAGTTCCTCGATCACGTAGCCGCGCACGTGGGGTTCGCCGCTCTCCTGGTCGAGGTCGTTCACGCCGTAGTTGCCGATGAGCGGATAGGTCATCGCCACGATCTGCCCCTTGAAGGAGGGATCGGTGAGCGTCTCCTGGTAGCCGGTCATCGTCGTGGTGAAACAGACCTCCCCCACCACCGTCCCGGTGGCGCCGAACGCCTCGCCTTCAAACGAGCGGCCGTCTTCGAGTGCTAAAATTGCGCGCATGATGCAGCAACATGCAGCAGGGAAGCGGCGGGTTGAAGTAAAAAATCGCGTCCGCCCAAAATCACGCCGCCGCCACGCTGCAATAGCCGCGCAGCGTGATCCAGAAAACCGTGCCGCGGCCAAGCTCGCTGCGGCATCCCACGCGCGCGCCCATCGACTCCGCAAGGCGTTTCACGATCGAAAGGCCGAGGCCGGTGGACGACTCGCCCCCGGTCGGCTGCGGCGTGAGGCGCGAATATTTCTGGAACAACATCGCCTGGTCCTGCTCGCTTAATCCGGGGCCTTCATCCTCGACTTCCAGCGTCACCTCGCCGTTGAGCGGGAACACGCGCACATACACGCTCCGGCCCTCGGGCGAATATTTCACGGCGTTGGAAATGAAATTCTCGACTACCTGCAGCATCGCCCGCGTGTCGGCGATTACAAACATCGCCGGCGGCGATTCCAGGTGGATGGCAATCTTCTTCCGCGCCGCAGCCATCCGCTGGCCATGCAGGATTTGCGTGATCACCCTGCCGAAATCGACCTGCTCCATCTTCAACCCCACGTGCCCTTCCTCGATGGCGTTGATGTCCAGCAGGTCGGTGACGAGCTTCAACATCCGCTCCGCGGCGATCTTGATTTTCTCGCCGTAGGAGGCGTGGTCCGCGCCGCTGCCGAATTGCCCGGCGAGGAGCTCGGAGTAGCCCAGCACCGCGGTGAGCGGGTTTTTCAAATCGTGCGCCGCGATGCCGATGAACTCGTTTTTTTCCAGGTTGAGCTGGCGCAATTGCTCGTTGGCCTGCTCGAGCTGGCTGTTCGTCCGCTCCAATTCCTCGTGGCCGTGCACCAGTTGGCTGGTGGCGTCGGCGAGTTCCTTGTAGGCCTGCAACATTCTCTGGTGCGCATCGAGCCGGCCCCGCTCGAAAATATGCGCCAGCAAAAACAGGAACATGCCGAGGCCCACATACCCCGCCATCGTGACCGCCGCATGCCATTGGCTCGCGTAAAAATAGGGGAGGCTCATCCCGCGCATGTCGAGCGCGCTGAAAACGACCGTGATTATCATGCAGACCAGGCACCAGAGGTAGCTCGCATTAATCCCGATCAAAAGCACCGCGCAAAACGGGACCGTCGCCAGCCACGTGATCGCATGCCCGCGCACACCCCCCTCGATGGCTGCGAGCGAGGTGAATCCGAACGTCAGCACCGTGCACAAAATGTAGCCGTGAAAAGAATAATGCCTCCGCGTGTGCCGCAGCATCCACGGGATGCCGAGGAAAAAGCTGTCGCAAATAGCGATGATCGCGGCCCCCCAAAAATGCCCGATGGCGCAATAAAACGCGGCGTAGATCAACCCGAACACGCTGCCGAGAAACCCGAACGCAATGATCAACCGGCAATGGCGCAGCGAATCCATGTCCTTCTGCGCGAGCAAAGGAAGAAAGCCATCGAGCCAATTCTGTATCCGACCAGCAAAATTCATCCGAGTTCCTTTATAGCCGTATCTGTGCCACCGGGTGTCTACTACAGTAGACAAATTCCATATTTTAGATGAAAAACAATAATAATTTCCAGAAAGCAGCGGGATTTCCGTATTTTAACGGTTTTTCAGGAGACGGCTTTGAAAGCCTTTGCGCAGGACGGCGAAAAAAGAAAAAAGGCGCTCTGGTCAGATCACAGCGATCCTAAAAACCAAAGCGCCTATTTTACCCCGAAGATGCCGTCTTGACAGACTCCCCGTTCCTTTATGGTAACGGGGGAAGGTGGCGGCTTATCTCTGACTTCCAGTGAAGGCATGTCATCGAACGGGCACATACCAGCTTCCATGATTCGTAACTACGGTCCGGAGGTTCTATCTTTTACTCGGACACCACAGGGTAAAGTGAAGTGAAAAGTGAGGGTGAAATGGCACCGTTTGGAATCGCTCGCGCCGGTGACTTTTACACCCCTTTTCGCTCAAAAATTTCAAAGAGCTATTCCCTGAAAGTGACCCCGAGGTCCGCTTTCAGGCGGTCTTTCAATCGCGCGTGGGCCGCGTTGACCTCATCCACGGTGAGTGTCCTATTTTTATCGCGGTATGTCAACGAATAAGCCATCGATTTTTGTCCCGCGGGCACTTTTTTTCCCTCGGGATCGGTGAACACGTCGAACAACTCCACGCGCTCGAGCAGCGGCTCTTTTAACGCCTGTAACACATCCTCCACCTGCGCGTGCCGCACGGCCTCCGGCGCCACGAGCGCGATGTCGCGCGTGACGGCGGGATACTTCGGGATTTCGGCGTATGTTTTCGCGGCGATCCGAGGTGCGGCGGGGAGTTCGATCTCGACCGCGACGATCGGCGTGGCGATGTCCAGCTCGCGCGCCTTCGCCGGCCAGAGCTGGCCCGCCATGCCGATCTGTGCGCCGCCGAGTTTCACCGCGGCGGCAAGCGCGAGCAGCGGGTCCTCCGCCGGCTCGAAAGACAAATCCCCCAGGCCGAGGCTCGCGAGCACGCCCTTCGCATCGAAAATATCCGCGCTGCGGTCCGCGTCCCCGCGCCACGATTTCTCCGCGACCGCGCCCGTCATCACGAACGCGAGATGCGTGCGCTCTTCATTCGCATCCGCATGGAACACGCGGCCGAGTTCAAACAAGCGCAGCGTCTTGTTCCCTCCCCGCGCGTTGTTCGCCACCACGCCGAGCAGGCCGCCGAGCAAATTCGGGCGCAACACCACCTGGTCGGAATTGAGCGGATTGCGCACGCGGCGCACCTCCGGCACGGATTGCGCCGCGCTTTCATTCACCAGTGAGAGCGTGCGCGCCTCGTAAAAACCCTGCGCGGCAAGCGCGCGGCGCAGCAGCATGTTGCGGTCGTGCGCGCGGTCGGTCGCGGTGCTCTCCGCATACCGGCTCGTCTCGCGGGCGGGGATGTTTTCGATCCCATAGACGCGCGTGATTTCCTCGATGAGGTCGATCTCGCGCGTGAGGTCCTGGCGGAACGAGGGGATGCGCCATGTATCGCCCTCCTTCTTCAATTGGAACGCCGCAAGAATTTCATCAATCCTCGATTCGGAAATATCAGCGCCGAGCAATTGCCTTGCACGTGAATGACGAAGGGAAACGCTGCGCGTATATGTGATTTCGACTTTCTTTTCCGTTTCGGCGGCGCGCGCCGGATCGAACCCGAAAGCCGACCCTTCGCCCATACCCAGCATCCAGTTTGCAGCGTTGCCCCCGGCGATTTCGGAAATCAATTGCGTGGCCCGCGCGGAGGCGACCAGCACGCCCGCTGCGTCCACCCCACGCTCGAAGCGATAGCTCGAATCGCTCATCAGGCCGAGATTCCGCGCCGTGCGGCGGATATTGGACGCCAGGAACAAAGCGCTTTCCAAAACCACGTTTGCGGTCGATTCGGTGACGCCCGTTTCCTCGCCGCCCATCACGCCCGCTATCGCGACAGCGCGCTGTTGATCGGCAATGACGAGATTGTCTGCCGTGAGCTTGTAGGTGCGTCCGTCGAGCGCAAGGAATTCCTCACCTTGATTCGCCATCCGCACCTGGATCGCGCCCTCCAATTTATCCGCATCGAACGCATGGAGCGGCTGGCCGGTTTCGAGCATCACGAAATTGGTGATGTCCACGATATTGTTAATGGAACGGATGCCCGAAGCTTCGAGCTTGCGCTTCAGCCAATCCGGACTCGCCCCGACTTTCACGCCGTCGATTCTGCGGGCCGTGTAGAGCGGGCATTCATCCACGGCGGTTACTTTCAATTGCGCGGCATGCGACAGTCCTTCCAATTTGAGATCATCAATGGGAGATTTGAAATTTCCCCGCGTCAATGCCGCGACCTCGCGCGCGATGCCGATGTAGCTCAGCAAATCCGGGCGGTTCGGCGTGATTTCGAGTTCGAGCACCGTGTCGGCGGGATACAGCTCCGCGATCGGCGCGCCGATGCGGGCCTCCTGCGGCAGGATGAGCAGGCCGTCGGCGTCATCCGCGATGCCGAGTTCCTTCCCGCTGCAAAGCATGCCGGCGGATTCCACGCCGCGCAGCTTGCCCACCTTGATCTTGAAATCACCCGGGAGCACCGCGCCGGGTAGCGCGAGCGGAACTTTGTCGCCCACCTTGTAATTTTTCGCGCCGCAGACGATCTGGCGCGGCGTGCCGGAGCCGTCGTCGACCTTGCAGACGCTGAGCCGGTCGGCATTCGGGTGCTGGACGGATTCGAGGATTTGCGCGACCACAACGTTGTCGATGGCCGCCCCGGAGGTCTCGACATGCTCGACCTCCACGC
>DASZPK010000532.1:0-5274 GCA_035550335.1 Chthoniobacteraceae bacterium
GTGTCTCGAAGCCGGCAAGCTGTTTCACATCCACTTAAACTCGCAGGACACCACACGCTATGACCAGGACCTCCCCTTCGGCTACACCGAGCCGCTCAAGGACCTCGCGCTCTGCGTCGTGCTCCAGGACGCCAAATGGGAGGGCATCCTCGCCTTCGACGTAAAAGCCCCGCGCACCGACACCGAGGAGCATATCACCGACATCCTCCGCACCAGCGCCGCGAACCTCCAGCGCCTCTGGGCGAAAGCGCTCAAGGTCGACCGCAAAAAAATCGCCGTTTATCGCGCCTCCGGCAGATACACCGCGCTCGCCGGTTACCTCGCAAAATGCCTGTACTAGGACGGACGCGGCATGATCTACCTCGGCATAGATTGCGGCACGCAAAGCACGAAGACCGTCGCGCTGGATGGAGACACGGGGAAAATCATCGCTTCCGCCGCCGAGCCGTACGATCTCATTCCCGGCCTCCCGCCCGGCCACATGGAGCAACACCCCGCGACGTGGATCGAGGCTATGGAAACCACGATCGCGCGCGTGCTCGATGAACTCGGCCCGCGCCGCGCCGACGTGCGCGGCGTCGGCGTCTCCGGCCAGCAGCACGGTTTCGTGCCGCTTGATCACGATGCGCAGGTGATCCGCCCCGCGAAGCTCTGGAACGACACCTCGACAGCGGAAGAGTGCGATTTGTTCCGCGCGCATTTTGGCGGCGCGGCATATTTCATCGAGCGCACCGGCCTCGACATGCTCCCCGGCTACACCGCGCCGAAAATCCTATGGCTCAAGCGCCACGAGCCGGAAAATTTCGCGAGGCTCGCCACCGTCCTCCTGCCGCACGATTTCCTGAATTTCCATCTCACCGGCAATTTGCGCATGGAATACGGCGACGCTTCGGGGACAGCGCTGTTAAACACCCGTTCAGGCGCATGGGAGAGTGACATCCTCGAATTCATCGATCCCTCGCTGCCTTCAAAAATGCCACCGGTCGGTTCTTCGCGCGAACCCGCCGGTACATTGCGCGCCGAACTCGCCGCGCGCTGGAATCTCCCGCGCGATGCCATCGTGAGCGCGGGCGGCGGCGACAACATGATGGGCGCCATCGGCACCGCGAATGTCGCGCCGGGGGTGGTCACGGCAAGCCTCGGCACCTCGGGAACCATTTACGCGTACAGCGACAAACCCGTGATCGACCCGAAAGGCGAGATCGCCGGTTTCCGCGACAGCACCGACGCATGGCTCCCGCTTGTCTGCACCATGAACGTGACAGTCGCCACCGAGGCCGCGCGCAAGCTTTTCGGCTGGTCGCACGCGGAGTTCGACGCCGCCGTGGAGCGCGCTCCCGCCGGTTGCGAAGGCCTCCTCTTCCTCCCATATCTCACCGGCGAACGCACGCCGAACCTTCCCGGCGCAACCGGCGTTTTCCACGGCCTCACCCCGCGCACGATGGAGCCCGCGTTCATCGCCCGCGCCGTGATGGAAGGCGCGACGCTCGGCCTCACCTACGGCCTCCAACGCATGCGCGAACTCGGCATCGCCCCCGCCGAAATCCGCCTCATCGGCGGCGGCAGCCACAGCGCCGCGTGGCGGCAAATCTGCGCCGATGTTTTCAATTGCCCCGTCGTTACGCTCGCCGGGGCCGAGGGCGCCGCGTTTGGCGCGGCGATCCAGGCGCTCGCCGCCGTGCAAACGAACGCGACAGTGAACGAATGGGCCTCCCGCATCGTGAAAATCAACCCGAACGAAAGCGCGCGTCCTGTCAAAAATAATTCCGCCCTCTACTCCGAATCTCTGCAAAAACACACGTCACTCATGCGCGCGCTCGCCGCGCGGCATTTCCTGTAACCAACCGCCATGAAAACCCGCTCCCCTCTCACACATTGTATCACATTGTTATGCATCTCGATTTTCGCCTGCCGGCTCTCCGCGCAGGATGACACCAAATCGCCCGCCGCCGAGCTGGTCCCAAACGCCATCAATCTCGATTCCGATTGGCGCCTCTGGCGCGACGAGCAGGCGCAATGGAAGGACGACACGCTCTATCTCCCCTCCGAGGTCGACCTCGCGAATCTCCCCGTGAATGCGCCCACCGGCGGCTGGGGCGCGCTCGATGACAAAGCCGGCATCCCCGTCACACTCCCGACCACGGTCGAGGAACATTTTTGGGGCAAGCCCGCCACGCGCCCCTACGCGAAGGACGAAGCGCAGCGCGGCCCCGGCACCTCGTTCCAAGTCGGCAATTACCTCGGCGTCTCGTGGTGGTGGCGGAAGATTGATGTGCCAAAATTCGCCCTCGGCCAACGCCTGGTCGTCTACTTCCGCGGCGCACGCCTCCGCGCGGAAGTCTACTGCAACGGCAAGCTCTGCGGCTACACGATCATGACCGAGCTCCCCTTCCAGGCCGACATCACCGACGCCGTGAAGCCCGGCGAAAAAGCACAGCTCTCCGTTCGCATCACCAACCCCGGCGGCCATTTCGATTGGATCGATTTCGGCTCCTCGCGCTTCACCTGGGGCAAATATTTGTTCCCCCCCTCGCGCGGTTTCGGCGGCATGGACGACCACATTCGCATGGCCGTGCGCGACAACATCTTGGTCACTGACCTCGCCGCGATCAACACCCCCGACCTCCACAAAGTCCACCTCGTCGCCGAGGTATCCGACAGTCCGCAAGCCCAACTCTATAATGACGGAAAACATATCACGCACGACCGCGTCGTTAATTTCGAAATTACACGCGACGGAAAATCCGTGTGGACTGGCAAAGGCAAGGTTGCGCTCTATGCGGGAGGAACAGGCACGGCGGAAATCGACGCCACCGTCCCCGACGCCGAGCCGTGGGACCTCCAGCACCCAACCCTCTACCAAGCCAGCGCCTCCCTCGAAAATCTCCCCGACAGCGCGCGCGACGTCGATTTCGGCTTCCGCTTTTTCACCGCCGAGGGCATCGGCACCGACGCCAAGCTCACGCTCAACGGAAAGCGCATCGTCCTCATGTCCGCGATCTCGTGGGGATTCTGGGGCCGCAACGGCCTCTGGCCCGACCACGACATGGCCGAACGCGAAGTCACCGACGCAAAGACCCTCGGCCTCAACTGCCTCCAGTTCCATCGCAACATCGGCAAGCCCGCCGTGCTCGATTTGCAGGACCGCTTGGGGCTGCTCCGCTACGAGGAGCCGGGCGCGGGAAAATTCGTGATCGGCCCGCGCCATTCCGTCGGCCCGTTCGGCCCCAACGGCGAATTCCCGCCCGGCGATGACAACGATTGTTTAAACCCGCCAAAAGGCTACGTCGAACCCGACCACGTCGACACCAGCGGCACGGGCGCCGACGGCGACCCACAGGTCTTCTGGGAAAAATACGAGCAGGAAAAAATCCTCGAGATGGTGAAGCGCGACCGCAGCCACCCCTCGCTCATCATCTATTGCCTCCAGAACGAGTCGAACGACATGGACATGTCCAACCCGCGCATCTACCGCATCTTCCGGCTCATGCACGCGCTCGACCCGAGCCGCGTCATCACCTTCTACTCCGGCGGCGACCCCAAGGCGAACCAGGTCCTCATGCTCCCCTACAGCGACGAAATCCGCGAAGGCAGCAAGACGCTTCCTTACGCCGGCTGGCGCGACACGCACACCTGCGGCGGCCCGTGCAACTACCTCGACAACCTCTACAAAAACCCGCTCGATTTCAGCCAGCGCCGCAACGATCCCGACCACAAGATCATCAACGTCTGGGGCGAGATGCTCGGCGCGGCCACGCCCGACGATTACGACAAGCTCGTCCACTCCTTCGACGCCGCGCATCCCACCGGCTACGAGCTGGACGACATGAAGCAAATCCTCGACGGCTACCACCAGTACCTCGACAAATGGGGCTTCCGCAAAGCGTTCCCGACCGACTCGGCCCTCTTCCAGGCGATCGGCTACCGCACCTATTATTTCTGGCAGCGCATCGTCGCCCAGGCACGCGCGGCGAACACGAACGATTACCTCGTCATCAGCGGCTGGGAGAGCACCACCATCGACAACCACTCCGGCCTGGTGGACAACCACCGCTTCTTCAAGGGCGACCCCGCCGTGATCGCGAAGGCGACCAAGCCGCTAATGTTGTTTATACAGCCGCGAAAAATGATCGTCGCAAAGGGCGAGAAGGACGTCGCCGACGTTTTCCTCATCAACGAAACAAATCTCACCGGCCCGCAGACGCTGAAATTCAGCGCGCTCAATCCCGACGGATCCGTCGCACTCAAGACCGAAAAAAGCGTGACCGCGCAAGGCGGCGAGACCTACGGGCAATTGCTCGCCGAGGGCATCGAATTCCCCGCCAACTCTGCCGGCATGATGAACCTGAAAGCGTCACTCATGTCGACCGAATCCAACTATGATTTCCCTCCCGTCACCGCCGACGACCAGGTCGAAGTCATCGATGTCGCTCCCGCCCCCGTCTACCAAAAAATCGCCGTCGTCGAATCCGGCGATGAGATCGCGAAAACCCTCGCCGTGCATTTCAACGTTGCGCCCGTAAAACTCTCCGACATCGCCCCCGGCGACAAACTCGACGCCATCATCCTCTCCACCAAATCGATGTCGCGCCAGCTCGCCGCGCCCGGCGCGCCAAACCCGCCCCCCGGCGGCAAAAGCAACGACCCGCAGATCACCGGCGCCGACCTCGACACCGCGCTCGACCGCGTCAAAAACGACGGCACCCGCCTCATCCTCTGGCCCGACAACGACGTCTCCGCCGACACCTTCGCCCACGCGCTCGCCGCGCGCAAAGTCGTCACCTACAACGGCATGGTCGGCAATCTCGGCGCGCCGTGGTTCGGCAGCTGGTTCTTCGTGCGCAAGCACGCGATGCTCGACGGCCTCCCCGCCGATTGCGCAGTCGACTGGCGCTACGGCATCAGCGCGTTCAACGGCCCCGGCTGGCTCCACGACAAACCCGGCGGCACCAACACCGAGGGCATGCTCCTCGACGCCCCCGGCATGGAGGCCTTCATCGGCTTCGGCGCCGATCACAACACCAAAGTCGGCACCTCCGGCTGCGTGATCCCGTGGGGCAAGGGCCGCATCGTCTTCTACTGCCTGCCGCAACTCGTCCGCAGCCTCGCCACGCAACCCGGCGACTACGCCATCAGCTCCCCGGTCGTGTGGCGCCTCCTCGGCAACGCCGTGCGCCCGCTCGTGGGCGAAGTCCCCGTTTCATCGCAACCGGGCGCAGCAACCGGCGGCCCGCCGCCCGCCACCTCGCGCGTGAAGATTGACGAGCATTGGCT
>DASZPK010000533.1:0-3894 GCA_035550335.1 Chthoniobacteraceae bacterium
GAGATTTTGGTGAAGGAAGGCTTCGTCGTCCTCCCCTACATCAACGCCGACCCCGTGCTCGCCAAGCGCCTCCAGGACGCCGGCACCGCGACCGTGATGCCCCTCGGCTCGCCCATCGGCAGCAACCGCGGCATCGAGACACGCGCGCAGATCGAAATCATCATCGAGCAAGCCACCGTGCCGGTCGTGGTGGACGCCGGCCTCGGAGCGCCGAGCCAGGCCGCCGAAGCCATGGAAATGGGCGCCTCCGCCGTGCTCGTGAACACCGCCATCGCCATCGCCTCGAACCCGATGCGCATGGCAGCCGCGTTCAAAAAAGCCGTGGAAGCCGGGCGCGAAGCCTACGAAACCGGCCTCGCCGCGCCGCTCGACTCCGCTTCGGCCACCAGCCCGCTCACCGGTTTCCTGCGCCAGGCCGGTCAGCCTTAACGATGCGCTTGATGCGCATGCGCCACCAAAATGAGCGCGATCGGGATGATGTGGTAGGCCAATGAAATACTCGCAAGGGAAATCCCCACCCACGCATGCACCCCGCCCTTGATGGCAGGAAATGCTTTCTGCTTTTTCAACCCGAGCACCCCGAGGATCAAGGCTGGTATCGTCAGCAGCAAACCCAATACCGGGATGAGACTGAACACGCCCAGGTAATAGGAAATCAACGCCTGCGGATTCTTGTAGGGAATGACCCCGCCTGTGGCGTCCCCACCTCCAGCCGCGCGGAGCACGTGTGGTGGCGGCAGGGGCGGCGGAACGGCCGGCATGAGGATGGTCCGCAAGGGTTGCCAGGCCGCCATGCCCTCCGCCCACCCGAAATCCTCAGGCGTGAATTTTCCTGCTCTCAAAAACTCGGCCAATTGGCGGTCGTCGTAAGGACCGAGCTGCTCACCATTTTTTGTGACGTAAATATTGGTCATCCGGGGGAAAGATTGTTTAAAGTTTGTATAGTGGGCCGCCCGCTCGTGGAAGAAAAAAGAGTGTCCCTCCACCTCGTGGTTGCAAATTCTCCAGTCTGCGATTAAGTCATTCGTCATCTTTCGGTCGCCATCACCATGCCACTGCTCGAAGTTAAAAATCTCCGCACTTGGTTCCCCGTTTACGGCGGCGTGCTGCGCCACGATATCGACGATGTGAAGGCCGTGGACGATGTGAGTTTCACCGTCGAGGCCGGGACCACCGTCGGCCTCGTGGGCGAGAGCGGCAGCGGCAAGACCACCGTCGGGCGCACGATCCTCAAGCTCGTGCCCGCCACAAGTGGCGACATCGTTTTCGACGGCAGGCACATCCTGCCGATGAGCGAGTCGCAGTTCCGCCCGTTGCGGCGCGAAATCCAGATGATCTTTCAGGACCCCTTCGGCTCGCTCAATCCGCGCATGACCATCTTCAACATCGTCGGTGAGGCGCTCGAAATCCATTTCCCCGCGATGAACCTCAACGAGCGCCGCGACCGCGTGGCGGACCTGCTCAAGCAGGTGGGCCTCGTGCCGGAAATGATGAACCGCTACCCGCACGAATTCAGCGGCGGCCAGCGCCAGCGTATCGGCATCGCCCGCGCCCTCGCCGTGAAGCCGAAGTTCATCGTGTGCGACGAGCCGGTGAGCGCGCTCGATGTGAGCGTGCAGGCGCAGATCGTGAACCTGCTCCAGGATTTGCAGCAGGAACTCGGGCTCACCTACCTTTTCATCGCGCATGACCTCGCGGTGGTGGAGCACGTGAGCGACCACGTGCTGGTCATGTACCACGGGCAAATCGTGGAGTCCGCGAGCGCGGAGGAGATTTATCAAAACCCGCGGCACGATTATACCAAAAAGCTGCTGGCGGCGGTGCCGAAATTTGCTTAGTTAGCATTCCGGATGACGCCGTATCTCAAAAAATTCCTGAGCATAAACTGGATTCTCCTCGCGCTCATGCTCGCGCTCGCGATCTTCGGGATCGTCGCCGTTTACAGCGCCACCGTGGTGCGCGACGACTCGCTCACGTTCTGGAGAAAGCAGGCCGAATGGATCTTCTTCGGCGCGCTCACATTTTTTGTCGTAAGCCTCATCGACTACCGCTGGATCCGCTGGGGCGCGCTGCCGATTTACCTCGTGAGCATCCTGCTTTTGATCCTGACCAAGCTCAAGGGCAAGACAGTCAACGGCGCGCGAAGCTGGCTCGACCTCGGCCCCCTGCATTTCCAGCCCGCGCAGGTCGCGGTGATCGCCGGCATCCTCGTGCTGGCGCTTTTCCTCAGCCAGTTCCGGAACCTTCACCCGATGATCAAGCTGCTTTTCTGCGGCGCAATCGTCGGCGCTCCATGCCTGCTCATCCTGCTCCAGCCCGACCTGGGCGAAGTCATCATCTGGGTGCCGACCGTGCTCGCGCTGCTTTTTATCGCGGGCATCCCGTTGCGCTACATGATCGTGATCGTCCTGTTCGCGCTGCTCGCGCTGCCGGTTGCCTATTTCTTCGTCCTCAAACCGTACCAGCAGCAGCGCATCACCGGCTTTCTCAATCTCTCCTCCGATCCGCGCGGGGCGAACTGGGACATCACGCAATCCCTCAACGCCATGGGCTCCGGCGGCTGGTCGGGCAAGGGATTCATGTCGCACGACACGCTCCTGAGCATGGGCGTTTTCAAGACGGCGGGCCATACCGACTACATCTTCACTGCCATCGGCGAGCAATGGGGTTTCCTCGGCGGCGTGGCCCTGCTGAGCGCGTTTACGCTGCTGATATTCACGGGGCTGTTCATCGCTTTCCGCTCGTCGGATGATTTGGGATTGTTGATCGCCGTGGGAATCGTCGCGCTCATTTTCACGCACATCTTTCAGAATGTCGGAATGACCATCGCGATGCTCCCGATCACGGGCGTGCCGCTGCCGCTGGTGAGCTATGGCGGCTCGTTCGCGCTGGTGATCATGTTCGGCCTCGGGATCATCAACAGCGTCTGGGTCCACCGCAAGGTGCTGCCGTAGACGCTCTAGGCGCTCGGGCGATTATTTCCGCGTGGCCTTGATGAAATCATTGGGCGCGACTTTCAGGTAGACGATGGACGCGTCTTCCTTCGCGGTGGAGAGCTTGTAGATGCCGTAAACGCCCGAATCGTCGGCGCCCACGCGGACCATTGCGGAGTCGAGCTGGCTGGTGTGGTCCACGTAAAAAAGCGAATGGCCGTCGAAATTGACCAGCGGCTTGGCGGTATCGAACTGCTTCGGAAAGTAAGTCGTGTCGCCCACGGCATACGCGGCGTTCACGCGCTCGATCGAGGTGCGATGCTGCTTTTCGTAAATGGCATGAACCGTCACCACGGCATACCCGAAGAGCAGCGCCGCCCCGAGGCCGATGGCCAGGGGCTGCGCGAGGATTTTTGTCGGGGGATTTTCCGCTTGGGGCATTCCTGTTTTTATCGCGCGGCTTCCACGGAAGCAACCCGCAATGAAGCGATTTCCGCGCGCCGCGGCAGCGAGCGTTTTTTCCAAAGCACAAAAATCACCGGGTAAATGAGCAACTCGAGGATTGCCGAGGTGACCACCCCGCCGACCATGGGCGTGGCGATGCGCTTCATCACATCCGCCCCCGCTTGTGTAACAGGCGACCAGAGGATCGGCAGCAGGCCGAACAGAATGGCGCAAACGGTCATGATCTTCGGGCGGATGCGCTCCACGGCGCCCTCCTTCACGGCGGCGTGCAGGTCCGCGAGCGTGTTCATCCTTCCCTCGGTACGGAATTTTTCCCATGCGTGGTCGAGGTAGAGGAGCATCACCACGCCGGTCTCGGCGTCGAGCCCCGCGAGCGCGATGAGCCCGACCCACACGGCCACGCTCATGTTGTAACCCAGCGCATAGAGCAGCCAGAAAGCCCCCACGAGCGAGAACGGCACCGCGAGAAGGACGATGCATGTTTTGACCACCGATT
>DASZPK010000534.1:0-6257 GCA_035550335.1 Chthoniobacteraceae bacterium
ATGCGGTCGCGCTGCGCGGGCGTGGTGCGGTGAAAAATGGAATCCCACACCCCGCGCTTTCCCTCGAGATTGAGCATGATGTTTTCGAAAACCGTGTGGTCGAGGAAAACAGTGGGCGTCTGGAATTTGCGGCCGATGCCGAGCCGGTAAATCTGGTACTCGTTCATGTGCGTCAGTTCCTTCGCGCCCATGAACGTGATCGTGCCGGTATCGGGCTTGGTGCGCCCGGTGATGAGGTCCATGAACGTGCTCTTGCCCGCGCCGTTCGGGCCGATGACGGTGCGCAGTTCGCCCTCGTCCATGTAGAAATTGAGGTCGTTAATGGCCTTGAAGCCATCAAAACTTTTGTTCACGCCCTCGGCTGCGATAATGAACGGACGTTGCGTCATAAATCAGCTTTGCGGTGCGGAAGCGGCGGCGAATCCGCCTCCGGAACCACCTCCTTAGCAGGGGAGTCCTGCGCGTCGGCTTCGGATATCGACCGGAATTTTTTGAACAACTCCTTCAACTTTTGAAACAATTCCCTCAATTGCGCGGGCAGGCCCATGATTCCCTTCGGCATGAAAAGCACCACCCCGATGAACAACCCGCCGAGGATGTAGAGCCAGAGGTCGGGAAACGCGCGCGTCGCCCAACTGCGCAACGCGTTTACAAAAATCGCGCCTATGATCGGACCGACGAGCGTGCCGCGCCCCCCGATGGCCACCCAGATGACCGCCTCGATGGATTTGTCCGTGCCCATCTCGCTCGGGTTGACGATACCCACCTGCGGCACGTAGAGCATCCCGGCCGCGCTCGCGATGAGCCCGCTCAACACGAAGATGAACAGCTTGAAATTCGCCGTGGAGTAGCCGGAGAAGAGCAGGCGATTTTCGCTGTCGCGGATGGCGCGCTGGATTTTGCCAAATTTCGTGATGGTGAGCCATTTGCAAAGCAGGTAGGAGAGCAGCAGCAGGATGCCCGTGCAGATGAACAGCCCGCGTTGGGTGGCGGCGGTGTGGACGTCATGGCCGAGGATAAATTTGAAATCGGTGAAGCCGTTGTTTCCGCCCATGAGCAGGCTGTTGCGAAAAAAGAGGAGGTTCGCCGCGTAGGTGAGCGCCTGGGTGAGGATCGAAAAATAGACGCCGCGGATGCGGGAGCGGAAAGCGAGATAGCCAAAAACAAACGATAACAACCCCGGCAGCATGAAAACCATGAACAGCGCGAACAGGAAGCTGGAAAACGGTTTCCAGAACCACGGGAGATCGCGCCAGCCGAGGAACCAGAGGAAGTCCGGGATCGGCTCCTTGTAAGCGCCGAGGTTGCCGATCATGCGCATGAGGTACATGCCCATCATGTAACCGCCGAGGGAGAAGAAAAGGCATTGGCCGAGGCTCAACAGCCCGGTGTAGCCCCAGAGCAGGTCCACGCTGATCGCCAGCACGGCGTAGCAGAGATACTTGCCATAGACGCTGATCGTGAAATTGCTCACGTAAAACGCACTGTCGGGCGATGGAAAAGCATTCAAGCACGGCAGGACGACGAGGACGACGAACGACGCAATCAATACGCCCCACAATTCGAAACTCTTGACAGCACGTCGCATAATTTTTCAGCTCTCCAGGCTGCGGCTGCGCGTCGGGAACAAGCCGCCCGGTTTCCATTGGAGAAAGAGAATGATCGCGATGAGCACCGTGATTTTGCCGACGACCGGCGAATTGAACAATTGCTGCAATACCTGGTCAGCGGTGCCGAGACCGAGCGCGGTATATACCGCGCCGAGGATGTTGCCCACGCCGCCGACGACCACCGTCATGAAAGAGTCGACAATCACGGCCTGGCCCATGCTCGGGCCGACATTGCCAATCTGCGAGAGAAACGCGCCGGCGAGTCCCGCGAGGCCGGAGCCGAAGGCAAAGGTGAGCATGTTGACGCGCGAGGTGGGCACGCCCATGCAGGCGGCCATGTCGCGGTTTTGCATCACGGCGCGAATGAGAAGGCCGAGCGATGTGCGGGTGAGCAGCAGCCATGTGCCGATGACGATGAGGATCGCGAACCCGATCACGAAAACGCGGTTGTAATCGAAATCCACGTCGTAAAACGTAAAGTGCCCCGTGAGCCAGGCCGGGGAATTGATCTGCACGTTGTTCGCGCCGAAAACGAGGCGGAAACTTTGCTGCATGATGAGCGACACGCCCCAAGTGGCGAGGAGCGACTCGAGCGGGCGGCTGTACAAGAAGCGGATGATCACCCGCTCGAGCACGAGGCCGGCCAGCGCCGCAAAGAAAAAGCTGAGCGGTATCACGAACAGGAAATAGGATTCGTAAAAGGCGCCACCCTCCACGGCGTGGATACCGGGAATCGTGAACCCGAAACTGCTATGCCCAAACACCGTGAATGGGAGCGAAATATTCAGCGGACAACCGTTGCGAAAAACATTTTCGACGACGAAACAGGTGTAGGCGCCGATGGCGATCATTTCTCCGTGGGCCATGTTGATAATGCCCATAAGGCCGAAGGTGATCGCGAGGCCGAGCGCGACCACGAGCAGGATGGAACCGCTGCTCATGCCGCGGAAGATCGTGCCGAAGAAATTGACCATCGACTGATAACTCTCGATGGATTTCACCGCGCGGCTCGCGGCGGTGACGATGCGCACTTCGTCGGGACTCGTCCCGCCGGCCGTGGCGAGTTTTTTAAGGTCGTCGAGGCTGGCGAGGGCGTTCAACTTGGAAAGCTGGTTGATCGCGTCCACTTTCACATTGGCATCGGATGACTGGAGATTGAGCGTGGCGATGGCGACATGGATTGCTTTTTTCACGCGGCCATCGGTTTCGATCGCGAGCCTTGCCTGGAGGAGGGACATGTTCTCCATCTTTTGCGACAAGCCGAGCGTTTGCGCGGCCGCGGCCCGCGCATCGGCGCTGGGGTCGTTGATGGCGAGTTTGTCGAGCACGCCCTGCATCGCGGAGCTTTCGCGCATGTCGGTGTCAACAGGGTTTAAATCGTTATTCGGGTCGAACCAGAGTTCCTTGCCCGAGTCGTCCACCAGCACCTTGCCGGTGTCGACGCGAAAGGCGCGCACCTTGCCTTCGGAGTTTTGCGTTTTTTCGAGGAGGACGGGAATGACCGGCGCGCTGTCATTGACTTGGTAGACGTAGATCTCGCCCACCGTCCATGACTGGAGAAGTTCGCGCACAATCGGCGCGTGGCTCGACGAAAGATCGTTGATCAATTTCATCCGGTCGTCGCCGGTGGCGACAATGGCTTTTACGATCGCCTGGCGCCCCGCGGCTTCATCCTCGGCGTGCAACGCGACGCCGGGGAAAATGAAACAAAGCGCAATCCCAACGATCCACCTCCACTTTGACATATTTTGAAAATAACAAGGGAGCGGAGGTTCGCTCCGCCCCCTTGGTTGTTACGTTCTATGAATAAGATCCAATTCCATGGCTGATACGAATGCCATGAGAGGAACCCCGTTTACTTACCCTCCTTGGCAAGCTGTTCGTCCAGTCCCTTCATCATCCAAGGCTCGCCCTTGACGTCCTTGAAGGTCTTCTTGATCTGGAACTGGCCATTGGCGAGGGTGGTGCCAATGTAGACGTTTTTGATGGTGTGGTGGTTCTTCTGCATCGTTGTGGGGCCACCGGGGCCGTCGAAGGAGATGTCGCCGGACTCGAGCGCTGCGCGCACTTTATCCACGTCGAAAGACTTGGCTTTTTCGACGGCTTTCTTCCAGAGATAGACACCGTTGTAGGAGAGCACCATCGGGCTGTCGACCACGCGGTTGTCGGTCTTCACCCCCTCGGGCTTGCTCTTGAGCCAGTCGTTCCACTTCGCGAGGAATTCCTTGTTCTCGGGAGTCTTGAGCGACATGAAATACGTCCAGCAGCCGAGCTCGCCCACGAGGTCTTTGGTCGGGAGCGCGCGGAGTTCGTCTTCCGCCAGGCTGAATGAGACGACCGGGCAGGTGGTCGGTTTCAATCCCGCCGAGGCGATTTCCTTGAAGAACGGCACGTTGGAGTCGCCATTGATCGTGTTGATGACGCAAGCGTCGCCGCCTGCGGCGAACTGCTTGATGTCGGCAACGATCTTCTGGTAATCCGTGGCGCCGAATGGCGTATAAACGCCGGCCGAGGTGACCTTGCCGGAGTCATCCTTCTCAAAGCCGCCGCCGATGTCCTCGGGCTTCACACCCTTGAGGAGGAGGTATTTGTAAAGGATGAGATTCGTGGTGCGCGGGTAGACGTAATCCGTGCCGACCAGGAAGAATTTCTTCTTGCCCTGGGCGAGAAGGTAGTCAACGGCAGGCGTGGCCTGCTGGTTGACCGCTTCCGCGGTGTAGAAAATATTGGGCGACTGCTCCTCACCCTCGTATTGCACGGGGTAGAAGAGGAGGCCGTTGTCTTTTTCAAAGACGGGGAGCACGGATTTGCGGCTCACCGAGGTCCAACAGCCGAAAACAACCGCGCATTTGTCCTCTTCGAGGAGTTGCTTGGCTTTTTCGGCGAAGAGGGGCCAGTTGGAGGCGCCATCGACGACATCAGGCTCGATCTTTTTGCCGAGCACGCCGCCGCTCTTGTTGATTTCGTCGAATGCGAACAGCAGCATGTCGCGCAGCGAAGTCTCGCTGATCGCCATTGTGCCGCTGAGTGAATGAAGGACGCCGACCTTTACTGTTTTGCCTTCATCAGCCGCGAGGGCGACTGGAGACAAAAAGGCGGACGCCGAGAGTACTGACAGACCGATACCGATGACACTGAATAGTTTTTTCATTACTGAGTATTGCTGATGTAACCATAGTGCTAATCGGGGAGATTATTGAAGGGTTAGCTGTTGATCCTGCCGGGCTCCCCCGGGTCATTGTGTTGAAACAAGACCCGGGGGAAAACCGGTAGGGGTGAATTAGAACGTCAAGCCGAGGCCAACAGTTGCAACGCCAGCGTCATGATCGGCGCTGCTGTTGCTGAACTGGTTATTGGCGCGGGAAGTGAATTTCCCGAGGTAGTAGTAGGTGCCACCGGCGTTCGCTGTCCAGGAGCCGAAGCTGCTGGGAATGAACGCGAGCGGAACGCTGAGGTTGCCGCCAGCGGAGGCGTAGCCGAACCCGGTCCCGTAGAAGCCATTCGAGCCGAAGCCCGCAGTGACAGGAAGGGTGAGGGTGAGCGGATACTTGCTGCTCTTGTTGAAGGTAAAGCTCGGGGCGATACCGATTTCATAGTACTGGCCGAGTTTGTTGCCGCCAGCGAGGCCGAGGCCGACGTGGCCGCCGGTCGGGTTGCCGGTCAGTTCCTGCAGGAACGTGAAGTGCGGGTTAAGCGCCCACATGCCGAGCAGGTCCGAGTCGTTGTACGCGATGGTCGAGTTGATGCTGCGCTGCGGCGAGGAGCCGGTAGCCGGGTAGTCGAACTCGAAGTAGCTCACCGTGAGGGTGAAGTTCTTCGCGAGCGTGAACGAGATACCGGGCATCCAGTCGAACTCGGTCCAATTGCTCAGGCCTTTGGTGGCCGGAACGCCGCCCCAAGCCGGCTTCGTGTCGGAAGCGATGTTCGACCAGAAGCTGAGCTGGAGCTGAACTTTGTTCAGGAACGCCGCTTTGTCGTCCTCGTA
Organism: Chthoniobacteraceae bacterium; assembly: GCA_035550335.1. Classification (GTDB taxonomy): domain Bacteria; phylum Verrucomicrobiota; class Verrucomicrobiia; order Chthoniobacterales; family Chthoniobacteraceae; genus DASZPK01. The sequence continues at coordinate 5,596 of DASZPK010000534.1, forward strand.
CAGCTTGAAGTAGAGGTCCATGTAAGGCTGGAAATCAAATCCGGCCTTGCCTTGGGGCCCCTGCAGGATGCCGCGCGAGTAGTAGGTGCTGACGAACGAGAACCCAATATCACCAGTGATGTTGGATTGTTCGGCAGGTACCACAGCGGTCGTGGCCTTCGTTTCCTTGCCGGTGGACGCCGTCTCCGTGCCCGCTTTCACGGTCAACGGAGCAACGCCAAGCGCCAAGGTCGCGAGAAGAGCGAGTGTCTTGTGTTGTTTTACCATAGTTGTTGGTTGGTTATCTTCGATTTGTGTTTAGGTTTAGTGCCGATAGTTCGGCAATGCCCACGTCTAGCAACTCCTCTGCCAGCGGTCAATATAGTTTTTTACGAAATATTTTACGGGGGTCCGCCGTTCCACAAGTGTTTGTGATTCAGCAGGTAGTCCGTTTTTATTTTTTTACAAGTGTCTGCGGGCGGCGTTTGCAAAACCGCGAGTGCGCGTCAAAGGACAAACATTGTTTTGTCACGCTGGCTAAAAAGAGGCAGGCGCTGCGTGTTTTTCAGCCGCAACGCCTTAGACGATTTCGACCGGGCATTTGGGCAGCGCGTTTAAAAATGCCTGCCCGTAGTTTTTGGTCATGATCCGGTTGTCGAGGATCACGACGATGCCGGTGTCCT
>DASZPK010000535.1:0-3635 GCA_035550335.1 Chthoniobacteraceae bacterium
ACGCACGCGTGCGCCGGCGAGCCCGTACGGTTTTGTCTCGGCGCGGGCGACAGCCTAATACAATGGCTGCTGCTGCCAGGTCTTGGAAAACTGCAAAGGGAATTTCCCCGAGTGATCTTTCGCATCAACGGAATGGGCACCCGGGAAATTGTTTCCGGCTTGCAGGAGATGAGCCTCGATTTCGGCATCCTGCGGCGCGACGCGGTGCCGCGCGGCTTGAAATGTAAGGCGGCTGGGGAGATGAAATTCGCGCTCTATGTGCCGGGCCCGTTTTTGCACGGGAAAAAAGCGCCTGCGCTAGGGTGGGCGCTGGAAAATCTTCCTATCGCCACGCAGTCGGGCGACGGGCGGTTCAGCAAGGGGTTGCACGGGATCGCCGCCAAACTCGGTGTGCGTCTCAATATCGTGCTCGAATGCCAGACATTTACGCAAGCGCTGTGCGTCCTGCGTGGAGGCGGTCATGCCGCCATCCTCCCACAATTGGCGGGGAGGGACCTTGATCCCTCGCATTTCGCCACCATTACTTCGCCGCATTTCCAATCGCAGGCGCGGCAGATTGCAGTCGCCTGGAACCCGCGCACCATTCACGTGCGCGAAATGGCTGATCGATTGTGCCGGAGTCTCCTGGAGCACTATCGTTTTTGAAATCTTATTCCATGCAGTATGGAGACCGTCAGGAATCGCTGCCAGATTCCCCTGCAGGCCCATTGTTTATGCCACGCGATTTGCTGCGGGGACGAGCTTTTCGTAGACCTGCTCGTATTTCGCGGAGGCGGTGGACCAGGAGAAATCGCTCTCCATGGCGCGCTGCATGAGGGCTTTCCATGCCTGCGGGTCGGCGAAGACTTTTTTCGCGCGCTGGATGGAATCCCAGAGGGCCTCTGCGGTGTAATCGAAAAATTGAAAGCCGTTGCCGTCGCCGGTGGTGGGGTCGTAGTCCTTCACGATTTGATAGAGGCCGCCGCTGGCGCGCACGACGGGGATCGTGCCGTATTTCAAGCTGTACATCGCGGAGAGGCCGCACGGCTCGAAGCGGGAGGGCATGAGCGTGATATCCGCGCCGGCTTCGATGAGATGGGCGAGCGGGTCGTCGAACTCGCGTTTGAAGGAGAATTGCTCGCGGTGCTTCATTTGCGCGAGGAGAAGCTCGCGTTCGTAGGCGGTGTCGCCCTCGCCGAGGACGATGAGGCGCACGTCGTCGGCCAGCAGCCGGTCGAGCAATGGCAGGAAAATGTCGAAGCCTTTTTGCTCCGCGAGGCGGGTGACCATTGCGAACACCGGGCCCTTCGGATCGGGGTCGAGGCCGAGCTTGGAGAGGAGGGTTTCGCGGCAGACTTTCTTGCCCGACATCGAGCCGCCCGCGCGGTATTTTTTCGGGAGCCATTTGTCTGTGGAGGGATTCCAGATGGAGGAGTCGGCGCCGTTGAGGATGCCGGTGAGCTTGCCGCTGTGCTCCTGGAGCACGCGTTCGAGTCCGCTGCCGAACTCCGGCGTCTGGATTTCGCGCGCGTAGCGCTCGCTTACGGTGGTGATGGCGTCGGCAAAGACAATGCCGCCCTTGAGGAAGTTGACGTTGGTGTAAAACTCGAGCGCACGGTCGTTAAAATAGCTGCCGGGCAAGTTCGTGAGGCTGAAATCGATGCCCCAGAAGACGCCCTGGTATTCCACGTTGTGGATGGTGAGGACGGTCTTGAACGGCAGCCCGTATTCATGCACGAAGACCGGGGCGAGGGCCGTCTGCCAATCGTGCGCGTGGATGATATCGGGCGCGGGTTTCATGCGGCGCGCGAGCTCGACGACGGCCTTGGTGAAGAAGACGAAACGCTCGGCGTTGTCCTCATAAGCGCGGCCATCGGCGCCGTAGAAGCCGGAGCGGTCGAAATATTCGTCGCGGCGAACGAGGAAGACCTGCACGCCATTGGGCGCGATGCATTCGAGGACCTCGGCGTCGAGGCGTTTCGCGCCGACCTGGATGGTCATTTTCACGCCGGTGTTTTTGATTTTGAGGCCGCGTCCTTCGCGGATGCTGCGGTAATAGGGGAGCGCGACGCTCACTTCGTGCCCGCGTTTTTGCAGTTCGGAGGGAAGGGTTTCCAGCACGTCGCCGAGCCCGCCGGAACGGGCGAGGGGAGCCATTTCGCTGGTGGCCATCAGGATTTTCATGAGTCGGCGTTATAGCACCACATGGTGTATATCGTGGGCAAATAGAATCTTGGTTTGGCTGCCGGGGGGTTCAGGTTTCAGAGTTCAGGGTTCCGGAAAACAGCGCGCGCCGGGGAATTTCTGAAACCTGAACTCTGAACCCTGAAACCTCCGCGCACCGCGCAGCCCTAGGAAAAGCGCTTGTCAAAGCGGGCGGGGTTGTTAAATTTCCCGCTCTGCTGTCAAAAGGGCGGCTAATATATTTACATGACTCTCGGCAATCTTCTTACCGTCAAGCAAATCATCCCGGAAATGAAAGCCACCGAAAGGTGGAGTGCGATTGTGGAGCTGATCGATTTGCTGGTGAGCATGGGTAAAATCCAGGCTGGCGACCGCGACACGGTGCTGGCGGCCCTGCGCGCACGCGAGGAGACCATGAGCACGGGCATCGGGTTCGGGATCGCCATCCCGCACGCTTCTTCCGAGCGGGTGCATGAGGTCGTGGCGGCGTTCGGGCGCTCGAGCACGGGGATCGAGTTTGACTCGCTCGACAACGCGCCGGTGAAGTTCATCGTGCTTTTCGTGGTGCCCAAGGACCAATTTCAGACGCACCTGCGAACGCTGGCGGCCATCGCGAAATTTTTGAACGACCGCGCGGTGCGCGACCGTCTCGCGACCGCGGCGTCGGCCGAGGAAATCCTCGCCATTTTCGAGAGCGACGCCCAGGGCGCGAAAGCGTAGGGTTCCAGCCTATGGAAACCGTGCAGTCCATTCTCGCGGGCAAATTGCGCCCCGCGCTGCCTGCGGGTATCGAGATCGAGCCGCACGTTTCCCCCGCGACGGATGCGCGCTTTGGCGACTACCAGACGAACGTCGCGATGGTGCTCAAGAAGCAGATGAATGGGAACCCGCGCGAGCTCGCCCAGCGGATCATCGACAAGCTAGACGTCTCCGAATTGTGCGAGCCGCCCGAAATCGCCGGCGCGGGATTCATCAATTTCCGGCTCAAGCGCGAGTGGATCGAGAACCGCGCCACGGCGCTCGCCACGGATGCGCGGCTCGGTGTGCCCGAGCCCGCGAAGCCGAAGACGATCGTGATCGATTTTTCGTCGCCGAATGTCGCGAAGCCGATGCACGTGGGGCACATCCGCTCGACGTTTTTGGGGGATGCGATTTCGCGCATTGCGGCGTTCGTCGGGCACAAGGTAATCCGCGATAATCACATCGGCGATTGGGGTACGCAGTTCGGGATGCTGCTTGCCGGGTGGAAAACAGTGTTAAACAAGGAGGCGCTGGCCGCCGACCCGCTCTCCGAAATGGAGCGCATTTACAAGCTCATCTCCGCGAAGTGCAAGGAGGACCCGGCGACGCTGGAGCAGGCGCGGCAGGAACTCGTGAAGCTCCAGAACGGCGACGCGGAAAACCTCGCGCTCTGGCACGAGATGATCCGGCTTTCGCAGGCGCAGTTCGACACGGTTTACGGCCGGCTTGGC
>DASZPK010000536.1:0-2193 GCA_035550335.1 Chthoniobacteraceae bacterium
GGCAAATCGACGCTGCTCAACATCATCGCCGGGCTCGAAAAACCCGACAGCGGCCAGGTGCTCAGCGACGGCAAACCGGTCACCGAGCCCGGGCGCGACCGCATGGTGATGTTCCAGGAGTCGGCGCTCTTCCCATGGCTCGACGTGATGAACAATGTTTTATTCGGACTCAAGCTCAAGCCCGGGCTCAAGAACAGCGAGCGCAAGGAGGTCGCCGAATTTTACCTCAAGCTCGTCGGCCTCGATGCATTCATGCACGCCAACATCCACGAACTCTCCGGCGGCATGAAACAGCGCGTCGCCCTCGCCCGCGCCCTCGCGCCGAACCCGCGCGTGCTCCTCATGGACGAGCCATTCGCCGCGCTCGACGCCCTCACGCGCGAGCAGCTCTACGGCGATATCCAGCGCATCTGGGAGGTCCGCAAAAAAACCATCGTCTTCGTCACGCACAACGTCCGCGAAGCCGCCTGCCTCGGCAACCGCGTGATCCTTTTCTCGCCGCACCCCGGCCGCATCCGCGATGAATTCAAGATCGAACTCCCGCGCCCGCGCGACATCAACAGCGTCCAGCTCGCCGGCTACTCTACCGAAATCACCCGCGCCCTCAAGGGCTACATCGCCACGGAGGTCTCCGAATGAATATCCGGCGCTTCATTGTTTCCATCCTCTTCTTCGCGGGCCTCATCGTGCTCTGGCATTTCGCCGTGCGCTACATGGTCTCGCACAAACTCTGGTCGCCCGTCATGGCCGTCGAGCCCAGGGACGTGTGGCTCTACCTCAAGGACGCCGTGCTCGATCCTGACCACACTCTGGCCCACGCCATCATGGTCACGATGAAACGTCTGCTGATCGGTTACGTGATGGCGCTCGCCATCGGGCTCCCGCTCGGGTTTCTCACCGCGCGCTGGACGTTTTTCGCCGACACCATCGGTGTCCTCGCCCTCGGGCTGCAGACCCTGCCGAGCATCTGCTGGGTGCCGCTCGCCATCCTCTGGTTCCATCAAACCGAGGCCGCCATGCTCTTCGTCGTCGTGATGGGCAGCCTGTGGGCCATCATCATCGCCACCGACAACGGCGCGCGCAACGTCCCCCCCATCTACGCGCGCGCCGCGCGCACCATGGGCTCGAAGCGCCTGCACACATGGCTCAAAGTCATCCTCCCCGCCTCGCTGCCATTCATCGTGAGTGGCATGAAGCAAGGCTGGGCCTTCGCGTGGCGCTCGCTCATGGCCGCGGAGATCGTGGTCACCATCCTCACCGGCGACGGCCTCGGCCGCCTGCTCGATTACGGCCGCTCCCAGCTCGCAATGGACCAGGTTATGGGGATTATGTTAGTTATCGTGGTCATCGGTTTGCTCGCCGACAAAATCCTTTTCTCGCCGTGGGAAAGCTTCATGCACCGCCGCTGGGGCACAGGTCGCACGTAGCCGCACGACGAAATTCAGTTGCCCGAAAACAGCCTTGCGGCTTATGTGAAACAGCACCGCGCAGGCAAAACCATCATGAAAATTTCCAAACGAGGCGAATACGCGCTCCGCGCATTGATCGACATCGGCATCGCCGGCGAGCTCGGCCACGACCTCGTCCAAATCCGCGAATTAGCCGAGCAGGAAAGGCTCCCCACAAAATTTTTGGAGCAGATATTGATGCAGTTGAAGGCGGCGGGGTTTATTGACAGCAAGCGGGGAAAAAAGGGGGGGTACTTTATTAAAATGCCGTTGAACAAGATTAAGTTCGGGATGGTGATCCGGCTGATTGACGGGCCGCTGGCGCCGATCTCGTGCGTGAGCCAGACGGCTTATGAGCGGTGCACGTGCCCGGATGAGGAGCATTGCGGGTTGCGGATGCTGATGCTCGACGTGCGCAACATGCTGGCGGATTTGCTCGACAGATATACGCTGCAGGATTCGGTGGACATGACGCTCCACAAGATGAAAAAGGACAAGGTGCCGCTGCCGTTTTTGATGAAGATGATCGGCGGGGCGCAACGGGTGAACGACCTGCGGGAAAAGAAGCCGCCGCAGGCGCGCAAGGGTGGCAGGAAAAAGAGCGCGGGCTGAGGCGCGCGACCGGGTTTTCATTTCATGAGCCGCTATAAAAAGATCGGGGTGGCTTCGACGTTTTCGCCGCGGTTTCTGCCGTTGCTGGCGGAGGCGGGACGGCTGGCGGAGCAGATGAATTGCGAGTTCGTGC
>DASZPK010000537.1:0-3353 GCA_035550335.1 Chthoniobacteraceae bacterium
AGGAGAGGATGGCCGCCTGGTTCGGCGCGCGATGTTCCATGTCGGCGATCTCCTCCTCGCCCACGGCATGCACGAGGCGCGCGAAAAGCTGCTTTTTGTGGCCCACCTCCGCATTGCGGATCACCTGCGGCAGCACCGTCCGCAGGGCGGTCTCGATCGGGCAGCAGTAATAATCCGCGATCCATTTTGCGAGCCGGATGAGTTGCGCGTTCATCGCGGGCTTGCTGCCGACGACTTCCCCGATGGGACGGATGCCCCTCGCCTCGGAGTGGTCGAGCAACTCGATCACGGTGCCGAGCGCCGTCCGGTTGCGCACGGGCACGGTGACGCGCGAGCCCACCTGGATTTGCGCCGCGAGCGCGGGCGGGATGGCGTAATCGAACGCCGCGCCGCCGGAGCGGTCGGCCATCACTTTCGCGTATCCGGGCATGTCGGGAGCATGGGTGGTTGGAAGGAAATTTAGTAGCGTTTTTTTGCGGGGGCGCTTTTAGTATTGGCAGTGAAGCGCATGATTCGTTTTTTGAGGACGCTGGTGGTGGTCCTTTTGCTGGCGGTGGTGGTCGGGGCGGGCCTCGTCCTCGTGGCGTCGCACGACGCGGTCTACACCCTCAAGGAGTGGCTGGCATGGTCGAGCTACCATCGCTACGACGGACTGATCAGCGAGATCGCGTCGAAAAACAAATTGGACCCGATGCTGCTGAAATCCGTGATTTGGCGCGAAAGCACATTCGACCCGAACACGAAGGGGAAGGAGGGCGAGCGCGGCTTGATGCAGGTAAGTGAGGCGGTGGTCGCGGATTGGGCGGGCGCGCAGAAAACGCAGCCACCCTCACCGGATGACCTTTTCGATCCGCGGACAAATATCGAAATCGGTGCGTGGAATTTGAAGCGTGCGCTCGATAATTACAGTTCCAAGGATGACCCGGTGCCGTTTGCGCTCGCCCAGTATAATGCCGGGCGGCAGCGGGCAAGCCAGTGGCTCGGGGAAAACAGCGCCGCGCCCGTGAATGCGAAGCAGTTCAAGGACAACATCACCATCGGCAGCACGCGGAAATACGTCGACACCATCGAGGCGCGGTATTTGTTTTACAAGCAGCGGGGCCGGATGTGACCCGGAATTATTTTCCCTATTTCCCCATCTGGTAGGCGCGGAGACGGCCTTTTTCAAAATAGAAGGTGCTCGTTTTATACGTGAGCTTGAGGCGGCTCCCATCCTGCGGCGGCGTGGTCTCGACATCGTCGGGCAGTCCCATGGAGACGACAAAGGCGATCTGCGGCATGCCTTTATACCAGCCTTTCACCGCCACCGCTTTGCGAATCTGGCCGGCTTCGCCGCGACCGTTGAGTTCGGCCATGAGGGTGGCGTAGAGGTCGAAGCTCTCCTTTTGCAGCGCGAGGATTTCGCCCCGGGCCTTGGCCATCTTGGGGTCGGTTTTGCGAAGCGCATTGATTTCGGCGACCTGCTGGTTATAGGCGGCAATCTGGCTGGAAATCTCGGGAGGGTACTCCGTGGGCTTGAGCGCCACCTCATTGGGGTTGATGTGCTTCGCCTGCGCCCCCTTTTTCGAAGCGGATCCTTTTTTCGACTTGGAGGCGCTTTTCGCGAGCGATTTTTTCGACGCCGCGGAAGTCGTGTGGGCGGATTTTTTGGACTTGGTGGTTTTTGCCTGCGCGGGTGCGGCGAGGCAGAGCGCGAGGGCGAGGGCAACCAGGAGGCGCAGGCGCGAATTCGCCGGGCGCGCGGGGGTGTTAAACGATGTTTCTCGTGGATGCATGTGGGCGGATCCGCTGTTCCTCTGGCCGGAGGACTGGATTAAAAAGCTTTCAGCCTGCAACGCAAGATTTTACTGAACGAAATATTTCGGCCCCGGGTGAGAGAGGCTGGCTCGGGCGGACCGGGCCACAGAGTCCGCATGCCATAAAATAAGCATAAATGATGCCAATATTTTACGGACATAAATAAAACGAATAGGTGAATATACTTATTTATTTTTCATGCGCTGTCTGGTAGGGTCTGCACATTCTTGGGGGAGAATAGGCGGGCGCTGTGGCCGGTTCCGGCTCGGCGCCCGTCATTTTTTTATCGTGTAAAATGCCACAGGCCCGGGGCCGGGGGAAGCGGTGGCGAAAAAGGCGCGCGAAAACCGTTGTTTAAACAGCGGGTTTAATTTTTATCACGCGCTTTCAAACACCACCCCGGCTTCGTTGGCTACGCCCCGGATATGGTCGGCGGCCAGGGCATAATCCTCGGCGCTGTACAGGTGCTCCAGCATGAGCGGGATGGGGCGCTCGAGCCGGCAAATCTCGCGCAGGAATGTGTGGTAATCCAGCCCGCCGAGCCCGGGGCGCACTTCGTCGAGGTGCACCGTGAGTTTCGGCGAAAAGGCGATGTCCTTGGCGTGGCAGCTCCGGATATACGGGCCGAGCACCGCGAACGCTTCGCGCAGGAAAGCCGCGTTGTTGAGGTAAAGATGCGGGCTCGTGATGAGGTTCACCGGGTCGAGGTGCACGGCAAATTGCTCGCGGTCGATCGCATCGATGAGCCGCACATAATTCTCGATGGAATCCGGGTAAGCCCACGGCAGCGGCTCGAGCGTGTAATAGGTCCGCGTCGGCTCCACGGAATCGATGATGTCGCGCACGACCTCCACGATCATGTCGAAAGTCTCCGTCGTGAAATTATCCGCGTGCGGGCCGTCCCACTGCGTGCCGCGGGAGCCGGAAATGTTCACGCAGCAGCAGGCGCCGATCCGGTCCGCGAGATGGAGCGCCCCTTTGCAAAGGCGGATGGCATCCATGCGCACGGTCGGGTTGGAACTGAGCGGATTGCTCCACGCGCCGACCTCGGCGATGAGCACGTCGGCTTTTGCCGCGGCATCGGCGTACTCGCCGATCTGGCTGTCGAGCGCCTCGATATGGAGCGGGCAGTAGGCCGCGCGATAGTCTTGTTCCTGCAATTGTTCGATCCACGATTCGGGGGTGGAGCAATCGCCAAACACGGGGCCGCCAAGTCGGAGGTTCATGGCGGGGCGGATGATGAAGGATTTATCGGGCGAATGCAATGACGAAAAGAGGCTAAGTGAAGGGAAAGGTAGGGCCGGACCTCCGAGGTGGCGGAGGGGAATAGTGGTGGCTGGTGGGCGGGCGAGCCGGGCCGACCGCCGCGCTGAAACAACGCGTGTGATCTTCGCACAGCGGGTCGCCCGGAGGTCAGCCCTCCCGATAGTGGAATGTTTCGGGCTAACTAAACGCCAGTGGGCGGCCAACCCCCGGTTAAACAACCGAAAACAACCCGGAGCCCCGGCAGGGGCGACGGAAACAGACCCCGCGGCATCAAAGCTGTTTAAATAAAA
>DASZPK010000538.1:0-3347 GCA_035550335.1 Chthoniobacteraceae bacterium
CAAACAGTACCGCCCTCAGCGACGTCCAGGGAGCGGAAGGCGTACTGATCTACGAGGGGTACAACATCAACGAACTCGCCGGCAAAGTCAGCTTCGAGGAAGTCATCCACCTCCTCTGGCACGGCCATCTGCCGAACCAGAACCAACTCGATGACCTCACAAAAAGCCTCCGCAACCACCGCGAACTTCCGCAAGGCGTCACCGACTTCATCCTGGCCGCGCCGAAAAGCGCAAACCCCATGGACGTCCTCCGAACCGCCGTCTCCATGCTCGGCCTCTACGACCCCGGCAGCGGCGGCGGCGAAAACGTCGACGAAAACCGGATGCGCGCCGTCAACATTACCGCGAAAGTCGGCGTCATCGCCGCCTACTTCCACCGCGCGCGCCAGGGCAAGGACCTCCCTCCCATCCGCAAAGACCTCGGCGAAGCCGCCCACTTTCTTTATCTCATCACCGGCGCCGATCCTTCCAAGGAAGCCGTCGACACCCTCGACGTCGCGTATGTTTTACACGCCGACCACGGCATGAACGCCAGCACCTTCTCCGCCCGCGTCACCATCGCCACCCTCAGCGACATGTATTCCGCCGTCACCTCCGCCATCGGCACCCTCAAGGGCCCGCTCCACGGCGGCGCGAACGAAGGCGTCATCCACATGCTCGAGGAAATCGGCAGCGAGGATAAAGTCGACGCATGGGTCGAGAACGCCCTTGCCCAGAAAAAGAAAATCATGGGCATCGGCCACCGCGTTTACAAAGTCCTTGACCCCCGCGCCCCGCACCTGCGCGAAATGGCCATCAAGCTCTCCAACAAACTCGGCGAGCCCAAATGGATCAAAATGTCCGAGCGCATCGCCGCCATCATGAAGGAGCGAAAAGGCCTCAACGCCAACGTCGATTTCTACTCCGCCACCGTTTACTACTCCCTCGGCATCCCCACCGATTTGTTCACCCCCGTCTTCGCCATTTCCCGCACCGCCGGCTGGACCGCCCACATTTTGGAGCAGCTCGCCGACAACCGCCTCTACCGCCCGTTGAGCGAATACGTAGGCCCCGCCGTCGGCAAAAAAGTCGTGCCGATTGCCGAGAGGTAAAACCGTGTTCCCCTTGCGCTCTCGTTAGAGCGCCCAACCCTCGCATTCCAGGGGCGGCTGTGTCAGCCGTCCTCTGACTAGTGCCCCGTGCGCCCATCGTCAACGCACAACGATCGACCGTTATACGATGTAACACGCTTCTGGGCGACTCACCGCCACACCCAATCCCCATCCATCCCATACTGCTTCTCCCCCGGCTTTCCCCCGTGGTCCTTCAAATCCCACCCAATCGAATAAAGCGAGTAATGGTCCGCGTCGACCAGCCGGTAATGATAAGGGTCCCCGGAGGTGATCTCATGCGGCAGCGTCGGAATGAATCCCGGCGCCAGCGCATCCAACTGCGCCGGGTAAGTTCTCTTCGCCAGCCGGTACCGCTCAAGTGCGCACGCGATCGCCGCCTCGTCGCAAATACACTGCGCGGATGCCGCCTTGCTCGCCAGTCCGTCTCCAAACACCCCAAGCAACTTCAAACTTACAAAGCGATGCTGCAATAGTTCCTGCAAATCGCTCCCCGGCGCCGGCGCCGCGGCATGCATATTGGCTTCCATTACTTTGGGAAAGATCCGCTTCGCACCCGGGTCAAAGACATTTTGAAACCGCGCCCCGAAAGCCTTGTAATAATCCACCTTCTCGAGTTGAAACCACCCTTTCGGCACCAGCCAAAGCACACACTTGCCGAATCTCCCGTCAAAAAACTCCGTGGGAAAGTCGCGACCGCTCATGTTATACAGCGCATCGTGCGTGAAGAACCCGAAATCCCCTTTCGCGCGGTAATAATCGAGTATCGCCATCATCACGGCGTGCTCCGAGTCGAGATCGCGCTTCATTTCCGCCACATAATTCTCCGCCAGCAGCCTCTGCTCGATTTCAGCAAGCTTCGCATCGCTCCAGCGGCGCTCGCCCGTCCCTTCCCAGATCACCTGGCTTTGGGGGTAAAGCGCCGTGATGCGCACCAATATGGCAATGAGAAAGGAGTCATCCCGGATTGAATCGGAAAGGTAAGTCATCAGCTTCAAATCCGCCGCGGCTTCATCACTTCTGCCGATCGCGAGTTCGGCGCATGCCCTCAGGCGCAGCCGCTGGCAAAATACATTCAATATCGAGTAATATGGCAAGGCAATCGTGGCAGGGTTCTCGGCGTCGTAATGAATCGGATATCGCGCGTAAGGCCGCGAGCTCGCCGCACGCAACTCCTCGATAAGCGGGTCGGCATCCTGCATCAACCGGAGCACACCCGGCGCCGCCGCCGTGCGAGAGGCGGGATCCGGATCAGGCGAAACATCGATCGGAGTCCCATACTCCGGCGCCCCGGGCCGGGCCGCGGCAGTCATCGCTTTTTCCCATGCCGCGAGATCGGTGAAATGAAAACCGACGGATGCCGTCTTGGGCAGTTGCGCCTTGCCTGCCTTGAAAAAAAGGTCGCTCTTTGGATACACGATTTTGCTCTCGTCTGCGTTAAACAATGTTTGTGGCAGTGTCCCCGCCATTGCAAAATTCTGGTCGTCCGGCACTGGCGGCGGGATGAAATATTTCCAGTCGGTATGCTCCCCCCGCGCCTCCGCCGCCGCCCTGTAGTTTTCCCACGCCCGGTTGCAGCGCCAGTTCTCCACCCCGTAGAGGAGCGCGATCAGGGTGGCCGCCCATGCGAACCCGATGACAACCCGGCGTAGCGTACGCCACGTGAAAAAACGGCGTTTGGATTCCCGGGAAGCTGGGTCTTTTTTCATAATCATGCAATGGCGTCGATTTCGCCCTCACGGCGGCGCGGCAGTGTGAAAGCATGCGGGACGGGTTGGAGCGGAGGATGCGGGGGAGGCTGGTTGAGTTCCGCAAACTCGCGGCGGTATTTGCGCAGTTCCACAAAATAATTCAACGGCGCGGGTGAGTCACCCGCGGCAATCACACTCCGGCCATTCCCGGCGTCCCCCCTGCCGAGCAGCAGAATGAACAGCCACGCCGCACACAACCCGGCCGCGTGCCAACGAAGCGAGAGCAGAAAATCGATGAATGTGGCCGGCGCGCGCAAAGCGGTCTTCCCCGCGGGCGCCATGCCAACGACGATTTTTTCGCGGATTGCGTCCAGTTCATCCGCGGCCTCCGCATGCCGCGCGAGCAGGATCTCCCGCGGCGTCTTCATCGCTTCCCCTCCAGCAGCGCCCGCAGCGCCTTCTTCGCGTAATGCATCCGCGATTTCACCGTGCCCGGCTGCGCGCCCGTGATCCCGGCGATTTCCTCAATCGAAAATCCCTCGATGAA
>DASZPK010000539.1:0-1601 GCA_035550335.1 Chthoniobacteraceae bacterium
GGACATGGCGGCCCGAAAAGATTCCGCGTGAAAACAGGGGCGTCCAACTGCGATGGGAACGTCCTCATCGAAGCGACGCGCAGCGCCATCCATTCGGCGGGCCGCCGAATGGTGCACCCGAGCCGGGTGCGCTCCCCGGAAACTGCTTGCGACGCCGCTCCTCTATTTCGCCGCGGGCTTCGCGTTCCAGACGGCCATCGTATCGGGCGAGCCCTGGCTGCGGATGCCGTTATCGGTCAGGATGTCGTCGGTCGCCGCCATGATTTCCGAGCGCTTAAAGACGAGTGTCTCATAGTAGCGCGTGTCGAACTCGAACACGAGAAATTCATCCTTCGAATCGCGCAGGATTTGCACAAGGTTGTTCAAGTTTTTGACCGGGATTCCGTTGACGGCCTTCACAACTTTCCCCAGCGGCGAGCCGTAACCCTCGGAAAGCTTGCTCGGGAAGAACGGCGACGAAACGACCACGAGCTGCTCGCCATCGAAGGCCGGCTTGTCGAGCACGCGGGTGACGAGCGGGCTGCCGACCAGCGCGCCGCTGGCGTTTGCGCGCGCGAAACCGCCCACGAAATCGGTGGTGGCATTGGAAAACACCATCGGGCCGCAAATAAAATACGAGGGATACGCGCCATCGAGCGCGGGCACGACGAGCGGGTAATCGTTATGCACGGGCAGCTCGATTTTCATCTCCTTGCCGCCGCGCACGATGGTAAGCGGGATTTTGCCATCCTTCGCGATCTTCTGGATGAGATACGTGAACGCGAGCCGGATGTCGCCCATCTTGATCATTCCCTGGTCGTCCACGGGCGTGTCGCCGATTTTGGTGACCACGTCCCATTCCTTGAGCGGGTAATTCGGGTCGCTGTTGTCGTACGGCCCGTGGATGATGAGGCCCTCGACGCCGGCGGGAAGCTTGAGATACGGGCGCAGCGCGGGGTTTTCGAGTGTTTGATATTCGTCAAACATCGCGGGCTTGCCGCTGTAGTGGCCCCCCTCGATGCTCTTGAGGAAGAGCTCGATCTCCTCGCACGGGATGATGTAGCCGATGTTCTGCTCGTAATTGAGACGGCTGAACGCGAGGCCGATCATCTTGTCGCCCGCCACAGCCGGGCCGCCGCTGTTGCCCGGGTTGATGGCTGCGTCGATCTGGATGCGCAGGCCGGAGACGGGAAAATGGTAGCTCACAAATTCGATGCGGGAGACGATCCCCTTGGTGATCGACATGTTGTCTCCGCCGGTGGGGTAGCCGTAGACCATCACGGCGTCCTTGATCTGCGGGAGTGAGGAGGCGAAGGGGAGTGCGGGATGGGTGTCGAAGAATTTCTCGTCGTCGAGCTTCAACACCGCGAGGTCGATGCCGGGGGCGATGGCCTCGACGGTCGCGGAAATTTTGTCGCCGGCCTGGCTGGCCTGGATCTGCACCTCGCTCGCGTATTCGACGACGTGCGCGTTGGTGAGGATGCGCTTGCCCTCGATTACCACGCCGCTGCCGGTGATGTCGCTCGGCGCGTCCTTCGTCCACGGCTTGTAGGGATCGGGGAGGCGGCGTGTGGTGAAGACTTTCACCACGGCGTTTTCCACCGCGCTGTTCCTGGCGGTAT
>DASZPK010000540.1:0-3509 GCA_035550335.1 Chthoniobacteraceae bacterium
GAGACGACGCCGTGCATGTCGGACATGGTGACGGTGGTGTCGACCTGGCGGGAAAGATAGCTCTGTATCTTGAAGGGGACCGTGATCTGGTCGCCAAGGATGCCGTAGGCGGGCGTGGAGGAATGCTCCAGCACGAGGTCGGGCAGCGGCTGCTCGCCGCCGATGCCGACGGTATAAATCGGGATGTCGCGCGCGCTGAATTTCGTGGCGGCGACCACGGGGGAATCGCCCAGGTTCCAGTCGCCGTCCGTGAGCACGAGCACCGCTTTCAAATTGTCCTCGTGCGTCAGCAGTTTCATGACCGCGTCGTTGAGGTCCGTGCCGGCGTCCGCGGAGGGTTTGGCGGGCGGCGCTGCGAAATTCTCAACAGTCACCTTTCCCTTGTCGGAGATCGGTTTCCAATGGGCGGCGGTGTTGTTGGCCTTGAGCCAGTCGGCGCGGGTGACCACGCTCTTGTCGTCGAGCGTCACGTCGCGGGTGAGCATGCTGCCGGAGGCATCGGTCAAAATCACCACGTGTGGCGGCTGGGTGCGGGGGATTTCCTTCACCAGCTCGGGCTTGAAAAGCATGACGCAAATCAAGGTCACGATGAGCAGGCGCAGGATTTCCATGAACAGCACACGCTTGCCCTTGCCGCGGCGTTTCCACTGGAGCCACGAGGCCCCGATGGAAATGAGCCAGGCCAGCGCCGTGACCACGATAAACCAAGCCGAGAAATTGAAGGACCAATGCGTCGATATCATGAGGTAACAATTGTCTCCTTGAATGCCTCGCGTTCCACTTTCGGCGCCGGCGAGACCACCGGGGCAGGAGTGGAGTATTGCGGCAGCGACAGGATCGCCTCGGCAAGCAGGGCTACGAGCATGACCACCAGCAACGTGCGCCAGGCTTCACCCTGGAGCGCTCCCGCGGCGGAGCCATGCTCCTCGAAGAATTGCAGCGGCACCGCGCCGAACAATTGTTTCGCGACCGGCTTGTCGATTTTATCGGGCGCATCCTCCCACGCGGGGCGGTTGATGGCGATCACCTTCGATTCATTGCGATAGATGCCGGCGTCAAAGCGGACGTCCTTTTTCGGGGCGTCAATGCTCGACCAGCCGGCGGGGCTGTTGATGAGCGAGGGATCGCCCGCATCGAGCGATGCGCCTCCCGTGAGCCGCACGCCGCCCTGCTCCTCGATGCGCTGGAGCATCGGCACGAGCACACGCCCGTCGCCAAGGGCCGACCATTGCGTATTCGGCAGCGTCGCGCAGAAATAAACCTCGCCCTTGCCCACCGCGCGCGCCGTGATGAACGGTTTCGCATCCGCAAAACTCGCCAGCGGTTCCCCGCCACCCACGATCGCCTGCCGTTTCGTGACCGCCAGCCCGCCCAATGGAAGGCTCAGGCCCTCGTCCGATTTTGCAAGCGGGCCGTCCTGCTCGTTCCAATGGGCGACGCCGAAGGCCTGGTCTTTCTCGGCGTCCTCAACCGCGCCCCAGCCGGCGCCCGCGAAGGAATTGGAATCCGGCGAACCGGGCGGCAGGAAAACCACCGCTCCGCCGCTTTCCACGTAAGCCTGCAGCGATTTTGCGACCTTGTCCGCGGGCATCGCCCCCTGCCACACGACCATCGCGTATTTGCTCCAATCGGTGTCGGCGGTGGCGGTAATGACGTCGCACGATTGCTGCTTGGAAGGCGCGGCCGCGAAACGCAGCAGGCGCCCGCTGCGGTCATCCGCGGCGAAGAGCGCCGTGCGCAGCGGCACCTCGGGGCCGTAGACGAAGAACGCGGTGTTGTCGCGCGGGTTGCCATCGGGCGGCAGTTCCACCTTGCCCCAGCCGCTCTGCTTGCCGGGATCGAGTTGGAGCGACCGGTGCAGCCGCAGGCTCTGGCCCTGCATTGTCACGTCGAAATTCGAGCGCACATCGTCAAGCGTGACCGTAACCGGAAACGTGGCCGGGGTGGAATCGGTGCGCTCGATATCCAGCGTGAGATCGATCTGCGGCTGGCCGCCGAGTTCGCGCCGATGAATGCTCGTGATGGAAATGGAGGCGTTGGAGGCCGGCTGTTGCGTCATCGCCAGCAGGCGCACGCGCACCGTCTGCTTCAACGAGAGAAGCCGCGCCATGATGGAGGACCAGCGGCTGCTGTCGGGCTGCCAGTTCGAGCGCTGCAAGTCCGAGGCGATCCAGATTTCGGTCACGCCGGTCTGGTTGTGCGTGAGCCAGTCGGCGGCGGCATCGAGCATCGCGGGGAGGTCCGCGCCGGTGTCGGTGGGCCCCGCGACCGCGAGGCCGGAGAGGGTGTTAAAATCGGGCTTCTCGACTTCCTGCGGTTTGCGCATCGCGTTTTCGAGGATCACAAAACGGGAACGGTCGGCAATCGGCGCGGCCGCATCCGCAATGGCGTGGAGCGCCTGTTCGCGGCGGGATTCCGTGCCGCCGGTGTCATGTGCCTCCATGCTCGCCGAGTGGTCGAGCAACACCAGCACCACATCGGGCGAAGGCGAAAGCGCCCAGCCGAGCCAGCCCCCCGCAAGCGGACGCGCGATGGCGAGCACCAGCATCAGCACCGCCAGCACGCGGCAGGCGAGGATCAGGATCTGGCGCAATTTCGCGTAACGGGTCGAGGCGCGGTTCGCCGAGAAAAGAAAGCTCATTGCCGCCCAACGCTGCGTGCGGTACCGCATGCGATTCAGCAGGTGAATAATGATGGGGATGAGCGCGAGCGGAAGGCCCCAGAGGATGAATGGTTGTAAAAAGGTCATCTAAATGTGCGGTATGAATTCAATGACGGGGGTGCTTTCGCATTACTTTGACGGCTTTTCTTTGAAATTGCTCCTTCAAGATATTCATTTCTCCAATACGCTCGCATTGCCCCCATCCTTTCCGGCATCCGGGTTTTTCTTTTGGTAGGCCTTGAACGCCTCTTTCATCGCTTTGTCGAATTCCTGCCGGTCGCCCTCGTTCCAAATGCCCAGTTGCCACCGCCAGCTCGCCAGCAGCGAATCGGGCGCTTTGTTTGCAACGCCCGCGCGGTAGACCCAAATCCCGAGTTGCTGCTCGAGCGGAATCGCGGCGCGCTTGTCCACGGAATCGACAACCGCGTCCCAGAGATCGACGGCGCTGGAGAGGTTCGGGTTGTTGTCGGTGTCGAGATTATCGGGCGGCTCGGGGGCGGCGTATTTGACATTGTCAAACCCGGGAAGCGGCTTCTTTTCGATGGAGGGATCGAGCACGGCGCGATCGATGAACAGGCCGAGCAGCTTGGTGACGTAGCTGCGGTCGCGCTTGATGTACACGACGTATTTCGCCGGGCCCGCCACCGCGAATTGCTTGTAAACACCGCCCCAGAAATCGGTGACGCGCGCGTGGGCGAGCGGGTCGCCCTTGAGCGCGAGCGCCTGCGTTTCCGCCGGGCGGCGGATTTCGATCTCGTAATCGCGCAGCTTGTTGTCGCTGCCGGATTGCGAATCGTAATTCTGGAAATAGAGGCTCAGGCAATGGACGCCTTTCGGCACCTCGACT
>DASZPK010000541.1:0-1872 GCA_035550335.1 Chthoniobacteraceae bacterium
CTCGCCCAGGTCGCCATGCCGGAAATCCAGCAGCGGGGCGCCATCAAGACCACCGCCACCGTCGCCCCTTCCGCGCTCGGCAAAGCGCTCCTCGACGACGCCCGCAAGAATTTGCAGGACATCCAGGACAGCGCGCAGATCGTCCTCAACGAGCAGGCGCAGGGCCGGCAATCGAACTTCTCATTCGAAGTCCTCGTCACCATTCCCAAACTCGAAAGCGTGATTTCCGAAATGGAAAAAGCCGAGTGGGGCTACCTGCTCACCGGCGACAACAGTTTCCTCGAAACCTACCGGCAGGCGCAGGAGGAATTCATCGCCTACCAGGGCCACCTTTCCATGCTCGAGAAAGGCAACAAACAGCAATCCGCCCTCCTCGGCAAAATCCGCCAGGGCCTCGAAAACTGGGAGGTGGAGGTCGCCAATCCCGAGATCGCCGCCAAGCAAGCCGGGCGAGACGCGTCCGCCCTCGCCTCGCGCGGCAACGGCAGGGACATCATCAACGCCGTCCACCACGACATCGCCGCCCTCGAATCGAGCGAAGGCTCCCTTTACGACAGCATCGACACAAAGACGCAGGTCCAGCGCGTGCTGAAGACCGGCGGCCTCGCGCTCTTGTGCGTGTTCGCCACCGTTTTCCTCATCGCGTCGAGCACCTACAGCTTCCGCGCCTACAGCCAGCACCTCGGCAAAATCGAGAACGCCGAGGCCGAGACCCGCTCCATCATCGCGACCGTCGTCGACGGCATCATCACCATGACCGACCAGGGCATCATCCTCTCGGTCAACCCCGCCACGGAAAAAATGTTCGGCTACAAGAGCCAGGCCCTCGTCGGCCACAGCATTACGAAAATCATCCCGCAGCGCCTCTTCGTCCACGACATGTCGAACCTCGGGCGCGGCACCATGATGGCCGTCGGCCAGCGGCAAAATTACTTCCCGTTCCCGATTGAAATGTCGCTCAGCGAGATGGTCGTGAATGGCCGCAAGAATTTCGTCGCCCTCATCCGCGACGTCACCGAGCGCAAACGCTCCGAGGAAACGCTCCGCCACATCGGCATGGGCGTCTCCGCCGCCACCGGCAAGGAATTCGTGCGTTCGCTTGTCAAACAGCTTTCCAAGGCGCTCAACAGCGACTTCGCATTCGTCGTCGAGACGATCAAGAAAGGCGACGAAAGCGTCTGCTCGCTCATCATCGCCGAGCACGGCAACATCCGGAGCAAGATCAATTACGCCCTCTCCGGCACCCCGTTCGACGAGGTGCTCAAGAAAGGCTACCGCGCCTATGCCGACGACGTGATGGAGAAATACCCGAACGACGAGGTGCTGCGCGAGTTGAACGCGAAGAGCTTCGTCGCCATGCCCCTCATCGACCACAAGGGCCGCGCCGTGGGCGTGATGGGCGTGATCGACCGCAAGCCGATGGACAACATCGAGATCGCGGAATCGACCCTGCAAATTTTCGCGGCCCGCGCCGCCGCCGAGATCGAGCGCCAGCGTTACGAGGACGACCTCGGCGCCGAGAAGGAGCGCCTCGCCGTCACGCTCCGCTCCATTGGCGACGGTTTCATCACCACCGATGTTGAGGGCCGCGTGATCCTCATCAATAACGTTGCCGAGAAACTCACCGGCTGGGAGGATGATTCCGCCCTCGGCCGCCCGCTCACCGAGGTGTTTAACATCTGCAACGAGCGCACCCGCAAGCCCGTGCGCGGCGCCGTCGAGCGCATCATCGAGACCGGCAGCGCCGTCGGCCTCGCGAACCATTCCATCATCGTCTCGCGCGATGGCGGCGAGCGCCTCATCGAGACCAACGCCTCGCCCATCCGCGACAAAATGAACCGCAAGATCGGCGTGGTCCTTGTCTTCCGCGAC
>DASZPK010000542.1:0-4984 GCA_035550335.1 Chthoniobacteraceae bacterium
GTGACGCGATGTTCCTGCATCGCTTCGAGCAGCGCGGCCTGTGTCTTGGGCGGAGTGCGGTTGATTTCGTCCGCGAGGAGAATATTCGTGAAAATCGGCCCGTGGATGAAGCGGTATTCCTTGCGGCCGCTGGCCTCGTCCACCTCGAGGATGTCCGTGCCGGTGATGTCGGATGGCATCAGGTCGGGCGTGAACTGGATGCGGCGGAATTCGAGGTCGAGCGCCTTCGCCACGGTTCGTACCAACAATGTTTTCGCCAACCCCGGCATGCCTATCATGAGGACATGGCCGTTGGAAATGATTGCGGTGAGCAGTTCGCCGATGATTTCCGTCTGCCCGATGATGATCTTTGAAATTTCAGCCTCGATCAGGCGGGTCTTCACGCTCATCTCGCCCACGACCTCCTGGATTTGCGCCCGTTGTTCCTCGGGGATGAGTTCCTCCGTCAGGGCCGCTTCCACGGATATCTCGTTGCCGTTTGCTGCAGCGGTCAGCGGGGGCGGCGCGAGCATTTCAGCCCCATCCTCAAAGACGAAAATCGCGGTGCCGATGACGATCTTGTCGCCATCCTTCAACTCGTTGTCGCTCACGCGGCTGCCGTTGAGCAGCGTGCCGTTCATGCTCCCTTCGTCGTGGAGACGCCACTGGCTGCCGGTCTTGTAAATTGTGGCGTGATGGCGCGAGGCGGGTGACTCGACATCGAGAGGAATGTCGCTTTGCGGGTCGCGGCCGATCACATTTTGTTTGTCTTCCAAGGGGAAGACCTGGCCTTGCTGGTAGCCTACCTTGACTCGAATCTGGGGCATAGGGGTTACGGGTTGTTTTTGGGGAGGGAAAGCGCGCCCAAGTCCTTTACGGTATCCACAACGCGGATATTTCCAAGCGCGGAAAAGTAGAAGTGCTTGAAGAACGGCGGGTTCTCCGAGATCGGCTCGTCCTCGCGGTAAATGTGGCGCGTGGTGACCATCTGCCAGTCGTCCGTGGCCTGCTGCAACTCGATGATCTCCAGCCGCCGCAGGTTCGCATCGAGCTTCTCGCCGGATTGCTTGAGGATCGTCTTGTCGCGGATGCGCTCGACGAACGCCAGGATGCGGTCGCCATCGATGCCTGTGCGGTGGATTGTATAACGGTTGAAAAATGAATCGGCGAGCGAGATGCGCTCCTGGAGATGTTTCGCGGAGACGGCGCTGAGCGAGTCCGTGGAATCGCCGAGCGCAAGGCCTTCGTAAACCGCGCCATTCTTCGTTACCAGCACGAGGTCGTATTTGCCCACTGGCAGGTGCGCGAAATGAAATGCATGGCCGCCGTCGGCGAGGCCCGCGAGATACACATGCTCGCGGTCGCGGTTAATGGCGATCGCGTGAGTGAGTTCCGCCGGCGCGCTTCCATCGATGCCGCCCTGCGCGTTGTTATCGGGCGCGGTGTAAATTCTCCCGGGATCCGCTTCACAGGAAATCGCGGAAAAAAATGCGATGATGAAAAACAGCGCGCGTTTCATGGTTTTGCGGCGAGCGCCTTGCATTGGGCGGCCAGTTCGTGTTTCGGGTAATCCGTGGCGATCTCGTTCCAGATTTTGCGCGCTTCGTCCTTTTTGCCGAGGCCGTCGAGCGCCTGCGCGCGGTAGAAATCGGCGTCAATCACGCTGGGGCTGTCGTGCTGGACTTTCTTGAACGACTCGAGTTCCGAAAGCGCCTCGTTCCATCGCCCGAACGCCAGCAGCATCCGTCCGCGCAGCAGCAAAAAGTCGCTGTTGAATTTTGCCATCGGATGTTTGAGTTCCCATTCGTCCAACTTGTTTGAAGCGTCGCTGCGGAGGTTTCGCGTGATCAAATCCTTGATCGTGATCGAATAGGCCTGGTCTTCCGAAGGCAGCTTGCGCCCCGCGGATTCATCGGTAATCGCCTTCTGCACCTCCTCGTATTGCGCCACAGCCTCGGGGTAATGATCGGTAAGCCGGTAAAAATCGCCCGTCCGCACTTCGGCGAACTGTGCGATATCGCTCTTGGGATATTGGAACTCGATGCGCTTGGCCAGGTCCACCACGGAGGGATCGTGCAAGTAAAACACGAGGATGTTGATCTCCAGCATGGAGAACTGCTTCGCGTAGCGGTTCCGTGCTTGGGGATCGAGGCTCCGCAAATCCGTGACCGCCGCCTGGGGATTCGTGCGCGCCATCGCGCGCAGGCGCGCCAGTTGCGCCGGGAGCCAGAGCGGCTCATCGGAAGCGGGGCCTTTTTTCAGCCACGCGTCGGCGAACGACGCGATTTGTTCGTCCGTGCCGAAGTCGCGCAAAAATACCAGGCCGCCGGCGAGCGCGTCGCGCGAAAGCAGGGCGGCCGGTTCATGCGAGAGGAGATCGAGATAATGCACGACATCGGCGGGGGTGTTAATCGAATCCGCCGGAATGCTGTCGGGAAAATCGATTTCCTTCACGCCTTTCACCTGATCGGTCCCGCGCTGGAGCGTGACGGTCACGAATTGCCGTTGCGGGTTGGTGATGACCCGCTGGCATTCCGGGCCGGTGCAAATTGCGCCGTCTTCAAACTGCCATTGCACGTTCCAACCGTCGAGCTTCGCGCCGGGGATCGAGAATTTCACGTCGTAATACCACTGGAAGGCGTAGCCGATGTAAGAATTGTTTTCGACCTTCACAATCGGGACGGGCCAGCCGTGCGCCTCGACGATGGTATCCGTCTGCGCGGCGCCCGGGTGCAGCCACGCCTGCGGCGGGATCGCCTGGAGTTTGCCTCCCTGGTCCCAGCCGAGCACTGTGGCCGGCTCGTTGGCGCCGTATTTTTCGGCGTAGTAATCGATTTTGGTCCAGTCCTGGCTGAAGGTCATCTTCTTGCTGTGGACGGTATTGGCATCCGCTTTGGGGGAGTGAAATCCCGGCCATGCGAATTCAAACGCATCGTTGACGCACACGAACGAGGCGTCGGAGGAAAGCGTGTAAAGCACCGTGTCCTTCAGCCCGGTGGTTTGCAGGTAACCGGTATAGTGTGTTACAAAGTTTGCGCTGTCGCCGAAGGGATTGCCGGCCTCGTAGATCGTGCCGACAAACCCCGCGCCATCCACTTTCGTGGCGGAGTTCCATGCCTGCTGCATGTCCTGCCAGGTTTCGAACCTCGCGCCCTCCGGAAGCCGGCGGGTTTCCATGAACAGGCTCAGCTTCGGCGCCCACGACTGGGCTTGCAGCGTGCGCGCGGCGTTGCCGCCGTAATAGAGCTGGTACGCCACTCCCGGCTTCAAGTCTTTCGCGAGTAGCAATGCCCTCTGTCCCTGCCCGTGCCACGCGGCGGCGAGCGGCTGCATCTGGCCCTTGTCATCGACCAGCAGTGCATCCGCGAGGTCCTGGCGCGACTGCCCGAAATCGGGCAATTCGATGGCGATGCCCGCATCCGCAATTCTGGGCGCCTGCTTCAATTTGACGCCCACCCGGAAAGGCGCATCGCGCACCAGCCACGAGGCATCCTGCGCGTTGCTGGTGGCGCACGGGGTAAGCGCAAGCAGGATCGCGCCAAAATAAAACACCGCACTCCTCATTTTTCCTCGGAGAGCGAACGGTAATAATCCGCCACTTGTTTTTTGTAACGGTCGGGCGCCGACCCCTCGTCCCCGCCGAGCAATTGCTTTTCCGCGCCCGCCGCGCCGCCCGTGGGAACCGAGAGTGTCTCGCCGGAATGAATTTCACCGCGCACTTCGTTGAGCCGCGCCACGATCTGCTGGTGGAGTTTGTCGTAATCGTCCATGCGCCCCTCCCGCAGCGCCTGCTCCGATTGTTCCATCAGCTTCGAAACATCGGACATCCCGCCGGCGCGCAGGTAAAGCAGCGATGCTTCCGCATATTCCTTCGAGGTCTTCTCCGCCAGCAACGCTTGTTGAACAGCGAGCGCGTCACGAGCGGCCATCGGCGGCGCGTTCGTCGCGCGCAACGGCGCATTGCCATCCATTCCATTGCGGTCGCTGAACCCGCCCGCCTTGCCTCCTCCGGTCGCGCGCGTCGAGGCGATGCCTCCGTCATCCTTCACCTGGCCCTGCTGCATCGGGTCGTTCGTGCGGCGTGCGTCGGGCTTCGTCCCTTCGAGATTGTCGGCCTTGCCGTTCACCATCTCGCCGTCGCTCTCCCCTTCGCGTCCTCCGCTGGAGCGGCCGGTCTGCTCGTTTTTGTTCGGGCGCTCGTTGCCCGATTTACCCTGCGCGCCGAAACCGGGCTGCGGGCCGTCGCGGATTTCCCAGCCGTTCGCCGGGTTTTGCGCCATGGCCTGGTTCGACGCCGCGTCCTGCACCTGCTGGTCGAGGCCCTGCTGGTCTTGCAGCAGATTACCGACAATGTCATCGAACGCATCCGGCAGCGGCAGATTCGGAATGTCGGGGATTTCCGTCTTATCGAAATTCTCGAGCTGCCATTTCTGCGTCTCGTTGTTCGTGGGCAGCCACATCTCCATGTCGTCGGCGATTTGCTTGGCCTGTTCGATCGCCTGCAAAATTCCGTCCTCCTTTTGCACGGCGATCTCCTGCGGTGTGAGTTTTCCCTCGGCGGCCTGCTCCTTGTCGGTCTGCTGCACGTCCTCGTAAATCTGCGTCAACTCATCGCGCAATTCATTCGATGGCTTGAGATCGGGGAAAATATGCGCGTCGGTGAGCATCTGCTCGACTACTTCTTTCATGAGGTCCTTGCTTTCCTGGATCTCTTTCGCGGTCGCCACATCGTCGGGATTGAACTGGTCCTTGCGGGCGAGTTCCTTGCTCTTCTCCACGATCTCGCGCTGGATATCCGCGAGTTTCTCAAGCCTGGCCTTCATATCGGCGGCCTCTTTTTTCAACGCTTCGGCCTGCTGCTCGGCGTTCGCGATCTGCCATTGGTTCAAGTAATCGAGGATCTTCGCGAGGTTGACCACGATCCCTTTTTGCGTGGCCATCGCATCCGGGAATTTCTTCGCCTGCAACCGGTCCGCCGAGGAAAGCATGTCCTCGTAAATCTTCA
>DASZPK010000543.1:0-1855 GCA_035550335.1 Chthoniobacteraceae bacterium
CGGCGCGAAGGTCATCGCCTACGACACGCGCCCCGTGGTCGAGGAGCAGGTCAAATCGCTCGGCGCGCAATTCTTGAAAATCGACGTGGGCGAAACCAGCCAGACGAAGGACGGCTACGCGAAACCGCTCACCGGGGAACAAATCCAAATCCAGCGCGAGGCAATGCGCAAGATCTGCGCCGATTCCGACGTGGTGATCTGCGCCGCGCAGGTTTTCGGCCGCAAGGCCCCGGTGCTCGTGACCGCGGCGATGCTCGACGCGATGAAACCCGGCAGCGTGGTGATCGATCTCGCGGTGGAAACCGGCGGCAACGTCGAGGGCGTCGTTTACGACCAGGTCACCGACCGCAACGGCGTGAAAATCGCCGGCATCGCAAACCTCCCCGGCCGCGTGCCGCTCCACGCCAGCCAGGTATACGCCGCAAACCTCGTGGCGCTCATCGAGGAATTCTGGAACAAGGAGACCAAGCAATTGGCGCTCAACCTCAACGACGAAATCATCAAGGGCTGCCTCGTCACGCACCGCGGAAAAATCGTGAACGAAAAACTCCTTCCCATACCCAACTGAAAATACCATGGATGCAAACCTGCTCCTCATCTTCGTCCTCGCGGTCTTCCTAGGCTTCGAGGTGATTTCGAAAGTCCCCTCGATGCTGCACACGCCGCTGATGTCCGGCACGAACGCCATCCACGGCATCATCCTCTTCGGCGGCATCCTCGCGCTGGCGGATGCGAATTCCTTCCTCGGCGGGGCTGTGGGATTTGTGGCGGTGGTGTTCGGCGCGGCAAATGTCTTCGGCGGCTTCATGGTCACCGACCGGATGCTGAAAATGTTCAGGAAAAAGAAATAACCCATGAGCGCCTTCTTCTCCGTCGTAGCGGTCATTCTGTTCATCATCGGCATCAAATTCCTGAGCTCGCCGAAAACCGCGCGCATGGGGAACCTCGTGGCCGCGGCGGGCATGCTCATTGCACTGGTCACTCTCCACAAACCGGGCGGCGGATGCGTGTGGACGCAGAATTGGACCTTCAATTACGACCTGATCGTCGTGGGCATCGTCCTCGGGCTCGGTATCGGAGCGTTCGGCGCTTACTCGGTGAAAATGACCTCGATGCCGCAGATGGTGGCGCTGTTCAATGGCCTGGGCGGCGGCGCAGCGGCGCTGGTGGCGTCGCTGGAATTCATGAAAGGCGCCGGCGAAAAAGGCGGTATCACCATGTTTCTCGCCGCATGCATGCTTTGCGCCGCGCTCATCGGCTCGCTCTCGCTCTCCGGCAGCGCGGTGGCTTACCTGAAACTCGAGGGAAAATTTGAAAAGCCGTTCACCTTCCCCGGCCAGCATCTTCTGAATGGCGCGGTGCTACTCGTGATCCTTGCCTTGTGCGCATGGCTCGCAGGCCACGCCCATGGCGGTCTCGCCATGACGGCCTTCCTGCTCATGTTCCTGCTCGCGCTCTTTTTCGGCGCGGCGATGACGATGCCCATCGGCGGCGCCGACATGCCGGTGGTCATCTCGCTGCTGAACTCCTTCACCGGCCTCGCCGTGGCCGCCGACGGCTTCGCAATCAATAATCTCGCGATGGTCGTCGCCGGCACGCTCGTCGGCTCCTCCGGCACGCTGCTCACGCTCCTCATGTGCAAGGCAATGAACCGCCCGGTCACCAACGTCCTCTTCGGCGCATTTGGCGCTGGTGAAAACGGCAGCGCGGCTGCCGGAGCGCAGGGCCTCGCAGGCAAGAGCGTGAAATCCATCCAGCCCGACGAAGCGGGTCTCCTGCTCAGCTACGCGCAGCAGGTTGTTATCGTCCCCGGCTACGGCATGGCCGTGGCACAGGCGCAGCACCAGGTCCGCGA
>DASZPK010000544.1:0-9653 GCA_035550335.1 Chthoniobacteraceae bacterium
GAGAATAATGAGTTCTGCCTTTGGGTAATTTCGATTTCCGATCCGCTCACTATCGACGAGGCAAAGGCGGTGTTGCGCCCAGCCATGCCCGATCTTGACCGATACCTGGCGGAAGGAAGAATGGAGATTATTTCCCACGACGAGTGGTTTCTCAAAGGGGGCGCTTTCGATTCCGCAAGGGTCGCCATTCAGTATAAAGAAAAAATTGATGAAGCAGTCGCGGAGGGTTTTGCCGGCATGAGATCGAGCGCAAGCTCAGCTTGGATGGCAAAATTGGGCAGGGCGATGCTCCGTGATTACGAAATTGAAGTGGATCCCATATTAGTCAATTCACGCGTCATTGCGGAATGTAATTTCCCGCTCCGAACAATAGGACGCGATGAACTCATTGACATGACGCAGGCCCATCAATTTTCCCTGGTAAGGCGAAATGGGAAATGGGGCGAAGGATTCACGGGCATTCCCGCGCTCATTCGGGCCAGGCAGGAGATAAAACGCCTCAATGAAGAACTGCGCCGGCTCAAGGTGCGGATCCCCACGCCGCATGAGATTTCGAACTACGCGATGGCCGTTTTCTCGGTGATCGCCACGCTCCTGATCTCACGCTTCCTGGACGCCCACCTGATCACAAGCGCCCCCGTGGCGTTGTTTCTTTGCGCCATCATCTTCAGCACCCTGCGTGGCGGACTCAAGCCGGGCTTCCTCGCCATGGCGCTCTCCTTTCTGGCTTTCAAATACTACTACGTTCCGCCTGTCCATTCGCTCGCCGTTGAGGCTAATGAGATTCCGCGTCTTCTCATTAATATACTGGCTGCTTTTTTTGTTGTGACGATCAGCGCGGCGCAAAGGAACGCAACGGAATCGCTCAAGCGCGCGCGCAATGTCCTGGACGGAACTCTTCAAGATCTCAAACAGGCCAACGAATCGTTGCAGTCGGAAAACGTCGAGCGAAAGCGGGTGGAGGAAGAAGTGAAAAAGGCCGAGGACCATCTGCGCCTCGTACTGGACACGACTCCCGCGATGATCCACACCGGGTGTCCCGATGGTTACCTCGATTATTTCAACAAACGCTGGCTCGACTACGTGGGATTGCCGCTCGAGGAGATGCAGGGCTGGGGCTGGATGAAAAGCATGCATCCAAACGATGTCGGGGAAGTGGTGAAAATGTGGCGCGTAGCGCTGGCCAGTGGCGAACCGTTCCAGCACGAAGGGCGCCTGCGCCGGGCCGATGGAGAGTATCGCTGGATGTTATACCATAAAGTGCCGTTGCGCGACGGGCAGGGTGCCATCGTCAAATGGCATGGATCGTGTATTGATATCGAGGATCGCAAACGGGCGGAAACGCAGTTGCAAGTGCTCATCGATGCGATCCCGCAGCAGATCTGGAGCGGGCCGCCGGATGGGACGCTGGACTATTGCAACGAGCGTTGGCGCTCTTTCAGGGGACTGACCCTGGAGGAACTGCGGGGCGAAGGCTGGCAGTCCATGCTCCACCCCGACGACCGGGACCGGGTACTCCATGCTTGGCGCGAGTCGGTGGCCAACGGAACTCCTTACGAACAGGAGGAACGCCACCGCGGAGCCGATGGGACTTATCGGTGGTTCCTGGCGCGCGGTGTGCCGCTGCGCGATGCGGAAGGGCGCATCGCAAGGTGGTACGGAACCAATACCGACATTGAAGATCGAAAGCGCGCCGAGCAATTGCTCAGGGATTCCCGCGAGCAACTCCGCGCGCTCACTGCCCGCCTGGAATCGCTCCGCGAGGAGGAGCGTATGCGGATTTCGCGTGAAATCCACGACGAGTTGGGCCAAAACCTCACCGGTCTCAAAATGAATTTGCTGCGCGCCGAAAGAAAACTCGAGGAATTGGAAGCCACCGTCCCGGTGAATGCCGTGCTGGATACCATCGTCAGCGCGACTGCCCTGGTGGACGAATTGGTTGCCAACGTGCAGCAAATCGCGACCGAATTGCGCCCCGGCGTGCTGGACAAGCTGGGATTGGGCAGCGCGCTGCAATACGAGGCGCGGCATTTTCTGGAACCCACCGGCATTTCGTGGGAGGTCCGCCTGCCGGAAACCGAGCCCGATCTTTCGGCGGAAACCTCCATCACTCTCTTCCGCATCTTCCAGGAATGCCTCACCAACATTGTGCGCCATGCGCGCGCCACGAAAGTCGAAGCGGAGCTGGCATTGGAAAACGGATGGGTAACCCTCTGCGTGGAGGACAACGGCAGGGGCATCACCGAGAGCGAAATCACCAATCCCAATTCACTCGGCCTGCTGGGAATGACGGAAAGGGCGTCACTTTTGGGAGGCGAGATTGTCTTTCAGCGCGATACACACGGCGGAACGATCGTCATGGCGCGCGTGCCAAAAAACGGGGCCATGCCTCAGGCGAAAGGATCCTCATGATTCGCGTGTTGATCGTCGACGACCACGCACTCGTGAGGCGCGGCCTCAAGCAAGTCTTCGAGGACGAGTTTCCCGAGCTGATCGTGGGCGAGGCCGAAAACTCACGGGAGGCTTTGGAACTGATAACAACGGAGGAGTGGGATCTCGTCCTGCTGGACATCAATATTCCCGGCCGCAGCGGCCTTGAAGTCTTGCGCGAAATCAAGCGGCTGCGCCCTCGCACCCCGGTGCTCGTGGTCAGCGCCTATCCCGAGGAGGAACTCGCCATTCGTTCGCTCAAACTCGGCGCGTCCGGTTACTTGAACAAGGGCAGTTCCACGGATGAACTGGTGGTCGCAGCAAGGAAGGTCATGGATGGCGGCAGATATGTGACTGCCCTGCTCTCCGAGAAACTTGCGGCTGCGCTGGGCGGCAATATCCAGAGCGCGCCCCACGAAAGCCTCTCATGCCGTGAACTCCAGGTCTTGCGCATGATTGCGAGCGGCAAAACCATCAAGGAAATCGCCGCCGATCACGCCCTCAGCGAAAAAACCGTGGGCACTTACCGCCAGCGCATCGCGAAAAAAATGGGCCTGAATTCCAACGTGGATTTGACCCGCTATGCCATGAAACACCATTTGGTGGATTAAGCCTCGCCCGCCGCTTTCTGTCGCGTCTGCCGGGCGCCGGATTTGTAAGGAGATATCCTTACAGCGTAATTCCTTCCTTACCTACAAGTGTTCGGGTTTTTCACCACCTGTTCGGCGCTCCCATTGCAGGCTTATGTTAACGTATGGAGCAACAACCGCAACACACCTTTCCCACAGTCCGCCGTACCAGCCTGAAAACGCGCCTGGGGAAGGCAATTCAAGCCATACGGAGCGAGCTGGCTCTCTCGCAGGAAGAACTCGCCGCTCGCGCAGGCCTTCATCGCACTTATATCTCCGATATCGAGCGTGGCGCGCGCAATCCATCACTCGAAAGCATCGAAAAGCTGGCCATCGCTTTGAATATCCCGCTCCCGCAGCTTTTTGAGCGCACGATGAATCCGCGCGCGGGGAATAACGGTCTTTTTCCAATGGAAGTCGGAAACCAAGTTGGAAATGAAAACTCCGAGCCACAACCCCGGCCCTGACAATATGCCAAGGCCGCTCAACGCCCTCATCGTCGAGGACTCGCCGTTCGATGCGGACCTGGTGGTCGCCCAGTTGCAAAGCGCCGGCTTCGACCCGGTTTGGAAACGCATCGAGACCGAGCCCGATTTCCTCACCGAATTAAAAAAAATGCCGGACATTATTTTGTCCGATTACGCCATGCCCGAATTCACCGGGTTGCGCGCGGTGGAACTTTTGCGCCAGAGCGGCCTGGACATCCCCTTCGTCCTGATTTCCGGGACCGTGGGCGAGGATATCGCCGTGGAAGCCATGCGGCGCGGCGCCACGGATTATTTGCTCAAGGACCGCATCGTGCGCCTCGGGGTGGCAGTCGAGCAGGCCCTGGAGCAGAAGCGCCTCCGCGATGAACGCAAACACGCGGAAGAATCGATGAATCTTTTCCGCACGCTCATCGACCGGTCGAATGACGGCATCAATGTCATCGACCCGGAGACCGGCCGGTTCCTCGATGTCAATCGGACGGTTTGCGAGCGCCTCGGCTACACCCGCGAGGAAATGCTCTCCATGAGGGTGCAGGATATTTCAACGACCACGACAAATGAGTCTGCATGGCAGGCGTCTGCGGAAGAAACGAGAAAAACCGGGTTTAGAATCTTCGAAAGCCGGCAGCGCCGGAAAGACGGCACGACTTTCCCGGTGGAAATCAACGCCCGCTATATCGAATTGAATCACAGTTACATCGTGGCCGTGGTGCGCGACATCACCGACCGCAAACAGGCCGAGGAGACCTTGCAAAGGCTCCGCGGTTTATCCGAGGCGATCCTGAACTCGGTCGGCGAGGGCGTGCATGGCATCGGCCTCGATGGCCGCATCACTTTTGAAAATCCCATCGGGGCCGCCATGCTTGGCTACGAAGTCGCGGAAATCATCGGCCAGCCCGCGCATATCACGATGCACCACGCCCGCCACGATGGCACCCCTTACCCGCAAGCCGAATGTCCCATCCATGCGACCTTGCAGGATGGCCGCGTCCGTTATGTGGGGGACGAGGTCTTCTGGCGCAAGGATGGCACCTGCTTCCCCGTCGAATACACCTGCACGCCGCTGCGCGACAAGGATGGCGCCATTATCGGCACCACCGTCGTCTTCGCCGACATCACCGAGCGCAAACGGGCGGTGGAAGTGCTGCGCGAATCCGAGGAACGCTTCCGCCAGCTCGCCGAGAACATCGACGAGGTTTTCTGGCTCGTTGACCCGGCCAAACACGAGATGCTCTACATCAGCCCCGCTTACGAAAAAATCTGGGGAAGACGCTGCGAGGACCTCTACGCCTCGCCGGGCGATTGGCTCAACGCCATCCACCCCGAGGACCGCGAGCGGGTCCGCAATGCATCGCTCACAAAACAGGATAACGGCACTTACGACGAAGTTTACCGCGTCATTCAGCCCGATGGCTCCGTTCGCTCGATTCATGACCGCGCTTTCCCCGTGCGCAACGCCGCGGGCAAGATCGAGCGCATCGCCGGGGTCGCCCGCGACGTCACGGAACGCCGCAAGGCAATGGAGCAAATCCGCGAGCAGGCCGCTCTGCTGGACAAGGCGCAGGATGCCATCACGGTCCGCGATCTCGAAGGCCGCATTTTCTTTTGGAACAAAGCCGCCGAGCGCATTTACGGGTGGACGCGCGAGGAAGCGCTCGCCATGAACTTCGCGAGCCTGGCCGGCCCCGACGCCGCAAAGGAGGAGGAGGCCTACAATATCCTGCTGAAAGAAGGCGAATGGTCCGGCGAACTTCACAAGACGACGAAGGACGGCCGCAAGCTCATCGTCGAAGCCCGCTGGACCCTCCTCCGCGACAATGAGGGCAACCCCAAATCCATCTTCACCGTCGCCACCGACATCACCGAGAGGAAAAAAATCGAGACCCAGTTTTTGCGCGCCCAGCGCATGGAGAGCATCGGCACCCTCGCCGGCGGCGTAGCGCACGACCTCAACAACATCCTCTCCCCCATCATGATGTCCATCGAGATCTTGAAGGACACCGCGCGCGATCCCCTCTCGCTCGGCATCCTGCAGACCATCGAGGTCAGCGCCCAGCGCGGCGCGGACATCGTGAGGCAGATCCTCTCGTTCGCCCGCGGCATGGAGGGAAAACGGATCGAAGTCCAATCCAAGCACCTCTTGCGGGACATCGAGGGCATCATCAAGGGGACATTCCCAAAAAACATCCGCTGGCAGCTTTCCGTGCCGTCCGACACATGGACCGTGCTCGGCGACCCCACGCAATTGCACCAAATCCTCCTGAACCTCTGCGTCAACGCCCGCGACGCCATGCCCGATGGCGGCCTCCTCTCCGTGGATGTCGTAAACCGCGTTCTCGACGAGCAATACGCCACCATGCACCTCGAGGCAAAACCCGGCCCCCACGTCGTCATCAGCGTCATCGACACCGGCACCGGCATGACCCCCGACGTCATGGAAAAAATATTCGACCCCTTTTTTACCACCAAGGAAATCGGCCAGGGCACCGGCCTCGGCCTTTCCACCGTCCTCGCCATCGTCAAAAGCCACGAGGGATTCATCAACGTCTACAGCGAGCCCGGGAAAGGAACCACGTTCCGCCTCCACCTCCCCGCCATCACCACCCCCGGCTCCGGAAACGATCCCGGGGAACAGGAAAGCATGCCGCGCGGAAACGGCGAGACCATCCTCCTCGTCGACGACGAAGTCTCCATCCTCACCGTCACCAGCCAGACCCTCGAGGCATTCGGATACCGCGTCCTCACCGCCGGCAACGGCGCCTTCGCCGTCGCAACCTACGCCCAGCACATGGACAAAATCGCAGTCGCCCTCGTCGACATGATGATGCCCGTCATGGATGGCCGCTCCACCATCCACGCCCTCAAGCAAATCAACCCCGCCGTAAAAATCATCGCCGCCAGCGGCCTGAATGCCCGCACCGACATCACCCCCGCCAGCACCAGGCATTTCCTCTCCAAACCCTACACCGCCGAAACCCTCCTCCAGACCCTGCGCATGGTGTTGGACAGCACATAGCGGCCTCCGCCCTCGCGCTGAAGATCTGTCGTCTACCCCGCCACCGCCTCCTCCGTCTCCACGATCTCCGCGCAAATCAGCTCCGCCTGCTTCAACACCGTCTTCACCGCCTCCTCCTGCAAATCCGGCGGATATCCATATTTGTTTAAAATCCGTTTTACAAGCACCCGGATGCGCGCCCGCGCATTCTCCCGCAGCGTCCAGTCAATCGTCACACTCTGCCGCACCTTCGTGATCAACTCCGTCGCAATCACCTTCAGCTTGTCATCGCCCATGATTTGCACCGCCGACCCATTCGCCGCCAGCGCATCGTAAAACGCCACCTCATCCTCGCTCAGCCCCAGCTTCACCCCGCGCTGGTCCGCATCGCTCATCTCCTTCGCAAGCCGGATCAACTCCTCGATCACCTCCTGCGTCGCAATCGCCCGGTTGTGATAAGCATTTAGCGTCTTCTTCAGCTTCTCCGAGAAAAGTTGCGATTGCACCGCGTTCCGCTTCGACCGCGTCGCGATTTCCCCCTTAAGAAGTTTCTCCAGCAGCTCCGCCGCCACGTTCTTGTATTTCAGCCCCCGCACTTCCGCCAAAAATTGATCCGAAAGAATGCTGATGTCCGGCTTCTTCAATCCCGCCGCCGTGAACACATCGATCACCTCCCTATCCGTCGTGATCGCCTTCGATACCAACTGCCGCACCGCCGCATCCAATTCCTCCGGCGATTTTCGTCCCTCCAGCGCCTTCTTGTTCAGCGCCGCCTGCACCGCCTGGAAAAACGCAACGTCATCCCGTATCTCCGTCGCCTCATCGCTCGCCGCGCAGAGCGCAAACGCCCGCGATAGCTCCGTCACCGCCTGCACAAATCGCTTCTTCCCGTCCGCCTGCGCCAGCACATGCTCCTGCGCCGCCGGGATCAGCGCCAGCTTCTTCCCCGCGCTCCCCTTCGTCCACGCCGACCAGTCAAACCCGTGCAAAATCCCGCCCGCCACCTCGTATTTCTCCAGCATCACCGCGATTGCCTCGCCCGTGTCGATGCTCGGCGAGCCCTTTCCTCCACTCTCCGTGTAAGTCGCCAGCGCCTGCTTGAGTTGGTCCGCCAGCCCGAGATAATCCACCACAAGCCCGCCCGGCTTGTCGCGGAATACCCGGTTCACCCGCGCGATCGCCTGCATCAGACCGTGCCCGCGCATCGGCTTGTCCGCATACATCGTATGCAGGCACGGCGCGTCAAATCCCGTCAGCCACATGTCCCGCACGATCACGATCCGGAACGGGTCCTTGCTCTCCTTGAACCGCACCGCCAGCTTCCGCCGCTTATCCTTGTTGCGAATGTGCGGTTGCCACTCCGGCCCGTCATCCGCGCTTCCTGTCATTACCACCTTCACCACGCATTTCTTCCCTTCCTCTCCCTCGTCATCCTTCCCGCTCGCCCATTCCGGCCGCAGCTTCACCAGCGCGTTGTAAAGCTCCACGCAGATCCGCCGGCTCATGCACACCACCATCGCCTTCCCATCCATCGCCTCCAGCCGCTTCTCAAAATGCCCCACCAGGTCCTTCGCGATCAGCCTAATGCGCTTCGAGTCGCCCACCAGCGCCTCCAGCGCCGCCCATTTCGATTTCAGCTTCTCCTTGCTCGTCTCTTCCTCCCCCTCCGTGATCTCCTCAAATTCCTCGTCCACATTCGGCAGTTCCGATGCGTTCAAGCCCAGCTTCGCAATCCGGCTCTCGTAATAAATCGGCACCGTCGCATGATCGAAAACCGCCCGCTGGATGTCATAGATCGAGATGTAATCGCCAAACACCGCCCGCGTATTCGCATCCGTCTTCTCAATCGGCGTCCCCGTGAACCCGATGAACGAAGCCTGCGGCAGCGCATCCCGCATATGCCGCGCCAGCCCGTCAATCATGTCGTACTGGCTCCGGTGCGCCTCGTCCGCGATCACCACGATATTTCGCCGGTCGCTCAGCATCGGCATCCGCTCCCCCTTCTCGGGCAAAAATTTCTGGATCGTCGTAAAAACCACGCCGCCGCTCGCCACCTGCAAAAGCTGACGCAGATTCTCCCGCCCCGCCGCCTGCACCGGCGTCTGCCCGAGGATTTCATGACACCGCTGGAACTGCCCGAAAAGCTGGTCATCGAGATCATTCCTATCCGTCAGCACCACCAGCGTCGGATTTTGCATCGCCGGGTGTCGCACCATCCGCGCCGCGTAAAACAACATCGAAAAACTCTTCCCCGACCCCTGCGTATGCCACACCACCCCCGCTCTCCGGTCTCCCGGCTTCCCTCCATGCATCCGCCCCGCCCAATATCTGCCCTCCTCCTCTTGAATGCCCTTGTCGAGCGGCACCGAAGACGCCCGTAACGTCTCTTCCACCGCAGCATTCACTGCATGGAATTGATGATACCCCGCAATGATTTTGTGCACTCCGCCGCTATCCGGGTCATCTTCAAACACAATGAAATGTTGCAACAAATCCAGCAGCCGCCGTTTCTCGAAAACCCCACGAATCAACGTCTCCAGTTCCAACGTGCCGGCTCCAAGAACCTGCTCGCCATCAATCGTCCGCCACACCTTGAACCATTCCTGATTCGCCGTCAGCGACCCAATCCGCGCCTGGAGTCCGTCCGAAACCACCAGCAATTCATTATACCGCATCAGCGAAGGAATCTCCGCCTTGTAAGTCTGGAGTTGCTTGTAAGCCGACCAGATCGTCGCATCCTCATCCGCCGCATTCTTTAGCTCGATCACCGCCAGCGGCAGTCCGTTGATGAACACCACGATATCCGGCCTCCGGTTATGCTGTCCCTCCACCACCGTGAACTGGTTCACCGCCAGCCAGTCATTTTTATCCGGGCTCTTGAAATCCACCAGCCGCACTAAATCCCCCGCGATGCTCCCATCCTCCCGCCGGTATTCCACCGGCACCCCATCCCGTAGCATCTTGTGAAACACCCGGTTTTCTCCCGTCAGCGCCGCATTCCCCGGCGTCAGCACCTTCCGCAACGCCTCTTCCTGCGCCTCCTCCGGAATCGCCGGGTTCAGCCGCGCTATCGCATCCCGCAACCGTTCAGCCAGCACCATATCCCCAAAC
>DASZPK010000545.1:0-3098 GCA_035550335.1 Chthoniobacteraceae bacterium
ATAGATTTTGATGATATAGCTCGTGTCGAGATAGATCATCCCGCGTCCCGGTCGGCGGAAATGTAATCCGTGGAATCCACCGAAACCTTCGGCATTCTGCGAAGATCGCGTTTGGGGAAGGGCTTCCCGGCCAGGTCCGCAGCCTCGACCGTCTTGAGCAGCGCCACGGGACGCCCGCGTTCCGTGATCACGATTTTACCTTTCGCCGAGGCGCGCACCAGTTTGCCTGTATGCTCATGAAGTTCCCGGATGCTCGCCGTTTTCATGTGTCCAATGTGTCACATTTTCGGAATGCCGTCAAGAGCCCGGGCGGATCGCGGATCGGTGTCCGGGGGACGCAGCCCGAGAGCATGGCGAGCGCAAACAAACCAAAAGACATCCCGAACATAGGGCGCCTTTTCATCGGCTCAATCCCGGAAATTCCCAAACCCCAGCGCGACGCCGAAATCCTGGCCGCGCAAAAACTGGATCACCTCCTGCAATTCGTCGCGTTTCTTGCCGGTGACGCGGATCTGGCGGTCCTGCAGCGCGCTCTGCACCTTGAATTCCTTCGCCTTGATCGCCTTGATGATCTCCTTCGCCTTGTCGCCCTCGAGCCCCTGCTTGATGAGGAATTCCTGCGTGGCGTTGCCCACCGACGAAATCGCCGGGTCCTTGCGCTCGATGTTGCGCAAGTCCACGTTACGCTTTGCGAGCTTGGCGACGACGATGTCGTGCAGGCCGCGCAGCTTGCCGGCATCCTCGGCGGAGAGCTTGATCTTCTCCTTCTCGAGCTCGATGGTGGCGGTGCTGTTCTTGAAATCGAAACGCGAGGCGAGCTCCTTGCGCGCCTGGTTGAGGGCGTTGTCGAGTTCCTGGTTGTCTACTTCGGAGACGATGTCGAATGAGGGCATGGCGGGTCGTTTTTTCGGATCAGTTTTGCGGGGAGGGGGTTGCGGTGAGCGGTGAACCGGGTTTCACGTAGGGCGTGGGGTTCACGAAAGGCGCCAAGGCGTCGTGCACCAGCCCCGCGATGTCGGGCATGAAGGTTTGCAAATGCTTGTCCAGAATGCCGACCCCGCCCACTTCAACCTCGGCCCTTTTTTCGATGAATTTTTTGCCGATGGGCGAATTGTAAAACGCGGTGAGTTCCTTCAATTCGCTCTCCGTGAAGGCGTGGGCGTATAACGCGACAAACTCCGGCTTCACCGATTCCCAGGTGTAATCCTTGAGCACGGGATCGAGGCCGGCTGCGATTTTCTCCTCGACCTGCTTCCGGGCGTCGGCCGAAAGGGTTTTGGGGAGCTTCGCGGCGATGGCTTTTTTGAGGCCCTCCCTTTGCACCTTCAGCAGGTCCTCGGCGTGCATCGCACCGAGCAGTTCGACCGCGGCGGCGGTGCGCTTCGGGTCGTCATCCTGCGCGCGCATAACGGATGTAAAACACGCGAGCGATAGCGATACCATCACCACGGGGAGGAGCTTCATGCGTTATTCGTAGCGCAACACGCGCGGCGGTTCAAGCCCGGCGGCGCCACGAAATAATGTAGCGTGCGCTGTCCCCAGCGCAGGAGTTGCGCTCCGCCGCGAGTCTCCGGGCGACGTCAAATCTCGCCGCGGCGGGACTGGGGACAGCGGACGCTACAAATTTTTCGAGCGCCACCTATAGCACTCAAAACTGCGGATGCTCCGGCGGGAGCGGGATTTTCTCGGGGGTCGCTTGCGGGGACTCTGATCCGCTGGCAGGCGTCCCGGAGCCGCGCACTTGCCCGGCGGCCTTGGCTGCGGCGGCACGGATCGCCGGCATCAAGGCGATCATCCGTTTGTTCAAAATCTCCCCGGTCTTCGCCTGGAGCTCGGGCATGTGCTCGAGGAATTTCTGGCCGGTTGGCGAATTGTAAAACGACGCCAGGTCCCTGAGTTCCTGCTCGGTGTACACCTCGCTGTAGATGCGGATGAAATCGGGCTTGAGCGTTTCCCACGAAAGCTCCTCGAAACAGATCTCGAGCCCCGCATCCTGCGCCGCCTTCACGCGCTGGAATTCCTCGGGCGGCAGATTTTTGGGCAATTGCGCGGCGAACATGTCCTTGAGCGACTGCTTCTGGCGTTCCATCAAGGCATCCACATGCATGGCCTTGAGCAGCGCCTCCGCCGCCGCGGCACGCTTGGGGTCGACCGCGTCGGCGTCCTTGGCGGCATCCTGCGCCCGCAATGGCAAGGCGAGGCAAATGAGCGCGATGAGAAACAGCGGTACCGCGAGAGTTTTCATGCGCTACTCATAGCGCAGCGCCTTCACCGGATCAAGGCGGGCGGCAAACCACGCCGGAATAAGCGCGGCGAGCGAGCAGATGAGGAATGCACTCACGCAGATCAGGAGCATCTCGCCCGGCTGCACCCTCGCCGGAATCTGGCTGAACTCATAGATGTCCGCCGGGAAAATCTCGATGTGCAGCAGGTGTTCGAGAAAGGACCTGAACTCATTGCGGAACGCGACGAGCGTCATCCCCAATGCAAGGCCGATAATGTTTCCGAAAAATCCGACCACCATCCCCTGCGCGAGGAAAACCCACACGATCTGGCGCACATTCGCGCCGAGCGCCTTCAAAATGCCGATCTCGCGCCGCTTTTGCACGGTGACCGTAATAAGCGTGTTCATCACGCAAAACGCGGCGATCACGACCAAAAACATGAGAATGATGAACATGATATTATGCTCGAATTTGATCGCGCCGATCCGGCTCTTGTCGTCGCCTTGCGTCCACGGTGTCGCGTGCACGCCCCGGAACTCCTCGGTGTCGAGCGCCTTGTTCAATTGGTCCGCCACGCGGTCGGCCGTCGCCTGGTCCGTGGTGCGGACGGAAAGCCCCTGGACGGAATCGCCCAGGTCGTACAACTCCTGTCCGACATTCAACGGCAGGAGCAGCACGCCGGAGTCATACTGGTATCGTCCCGATTCAAAAATTCCCGTGATGGTGAGGTCCTCCGGCAAAACGCCCTCGGCTTGGAAGTCCTTGAAGGTTTTCGGCTTGGCCTTCGGGTCGTCCTGCTCGCGCTGGAGCTCGTCCGCGATGCCCTGCACCGTGCGCGGCGAGATGACGCTGATTTTGTCCCCCACCTTCGCG
>DASZPK010000546.1:0-8558 GCA_035550335.1 Chthoniobacteraceae bacterium
ACCTCATTCTCGAACTCAAGGGGAAAAACCGCCCGCTCGTCCGCACCAAGGCCGAGCTGGAAAACCTCTCCTCCTTCCTCGGCGTCGGCCCCAGCTCGAACATGGTCGGCGTATTCAGCAACGACGCCCTCGCCTATCGCGACAAAATCGATACCGCCAGCCAGCAGCCCTCGCTTTCCGACATGGTCGGGCGCGCCATCGAGTTCCTCCAATACAACACCTCCGGCTACGTGCTGGTGGTCGATTGCGAGCTGGCCGACCGCGCCTCGGGCCGTAACGACGGCGAGCACGCCATCCGCCAGCTCATCGACATGGACAACGCCATGGAGACCGCGCGCGAATACGCCGGCAAAAAAGCGCTCATCATCGCCGTGGGCAAACATTCCACCGGCGGCATGAGCCTCAACGGCTACCCGCTGCGGCAGGACAAAGGCGTGGGCCTACTCGGCACCGATTCGCACGGCACGCCATCGATCACTTGGGCCACGGGTCCAAACGGTCCCGTCATCGTGACCGGCTCAACCGTTACACCGCCGGGCGGCACAGCGTCCCCGGTGGTCTCCACGAACGTGAACCTCAACAAGGACGAGCCTGCCGCCTTCCATTCCGAACAAGCCATCAACAACGCCGACGACGTGATCGCCGTCGGGATCGGCCAGGGGACGCAAGTGTTGAAGGGCTTTCAGGACAACACGATTGTATTCAAAATCGTGAACGACAATCTTTGAGGAATTCAGATCCTGAAATCCTCTGCTAAGGCGCCGAGGCTGCGTTGGCGGCAATGCGCCGGGTGGATTGTCAGTCCAACTGCCAACAGAGGACGCCCGAGACGGGGCGCCTCCACACCATTTTTCTACGCGCCGCGCGGACCAACTCGACCCGGAGCCCCGCTCGCACGCTGCTCCATTCCATTGCCGCCCTCGCCCCTCGGCCTCTCCTGGGGTCGAGTTTCACTTTCACTTTCCACTCAACGCCACGTGATCAATCGTCGCCAGCCGCTGCCTGCCCGCCCCGAGCCGCGGAATGCATTCGATCAGCGCCTTTGTGTAGGGATGCTGCGGGTTGTGTAATACGGTTTCCGTCTTTCCGTACTCGACGATTTTGCCGCGGAACATCACGGCCACGTTGTCCGCGATGCCGCCGATGATCCCGAAATTGTGCGTGATCAGGATGATCGCCATGCCGACCTTCTGCTTCAGCTCGCGCAGCTCGTCCATGATTTGCGCCTGGATGGTCACATCGAGCGCGGTGGTGGGCTCGTCGGCCACGAGGAGGTCGGGCTGGCAGCTCAGCGCCATCGCGATCATCGCGCGCTGCTGCATGCCTCCGCTCAATTGGTGCGGGTAATCGCGCATCCGCTTTTCGGGATCGACGATCCCCACGATGTCGAGCCACTTCACCACCTCGGCGTCGATGTCCTTCACGTCGGGCCGGTGGAGCTTGATCGCCTCGGCAATCTGCGAGCGGATGGTGAAAACCGGGTTGAGCGATGTGGAGGGCTCCTGGAAAATATACGCGATGCGCGAGCCGCGCACTTTGCGCAATTCGCGCGGGGGCATTTTCAAAATATCCTGCCCCTTGAGCTTGATCTCGCCGGAGACGTAGCGCGCCGGCGGCTCGGGGAGCAGCCGCGTGAGCGACAACGCCGTGACACTTTTGCCGCTGCCGCTCTCGCCCACGATGGCAAGCGTCTCACCATTTTCGATTTTGAACGAGACATTCTGCACCGCCTCGACGAGCCCGTGTTCGCTGGCGAAATGGATCGTGAGGTTTTTGACTTCGAGCAACGGTTCGCCTGGCATGGTTAGTTTCCGGTCG
This sequence comes from Chthoniobacteraceae bacterium, assembly GCA_035550335.1. Taxonomy (GTDB): domain Bacteria; phylum Verrucomicrobiota; class Verrucomicrobiia; order Chthoniobacterales; family Chthoniobacteraceae; genus DASZPK01. The sequence continues at coordinate 1,819 of DASZPK010000546.1, forward strand.
TGTTTGCGGTTGGGCTGGGGACTTTCGCTTTTTGCTCCGCCACCCACTCCTTGACGAGTGATTCAAGCACATCCAGCGGCAAAGCGCCATTGCGGAGCACGGTGTCGTGGAAGGCGCGGATGTCGAACTTGTCGCCCAGCTCGTGCTCGGCGTAGGTGCGCAACTGGCGGATTTTCAACTGCCCGATCTTGTAGGCGAGCGCCTGCCCCGGCCAGACGATGTAGCGGTCGATCTCGACCGTGGCGCTGAAATCATCCTGCCCGGTGTTGGATTTCAGGTAATCGATGGCCTGCTGGCGCGTCCAGCCCATCGCGTGCATGCCGGTATCGACCACAAGCCTGTCCGCGCGCCACATTTCAAACGTCAGCTGGCCGAAGCGCGAATACGGGTCCTTATACATCCCGATCTCGTCCCCGAGCGTTTCGCAATAAAGCGCCCAGCCCTCGACGTAGGCGGTATAGCCCTCGTATTTGCGGAACTCGGGAAGGCCGGTCAATTCCTGCGCGATCGAGATTTGCAGGTGATGGCCCGGCACGGCCTCGTGCAGAGTGAGGCATTCCATTTGCCATTTCGGACGCGAGGGGAGATTGAATGTATTCGCGAAAAACCACCCCGGCCTTCCTGCCTTCAACGAGCCGCCCTGGTAGTAAGCCGTGGGCGCCGATTTTTCCGAATACGCCGGCACGGCGCGCACGCCGTAGGTCAATTGCGGCAGCGTGCCGAAAAAGCGGGGGAGTTCCGGGTCGATGCGCTTCGCGATGTCGCGGTAGCCGGCGAGCAGATCCTCCGGTTTCGTGTAAAAAAACTGCGGGTCGGTGCGGAGGAACTTCGTGAAATCATCGAAACTCCCATTGAATTTCACGTCGGCGATCACCTTGTCCATCTCGGCGCGGATGCGTTTTGCCTCGCTCAGGCCGAGTTCGTGGATTTCCTCGGGCGTCATGTTCGTGGTGGTGCTGGTGCGCACGTCGTAGGCATACCAGGCCTTGCCGTTCGGCAGCGCCTCGGTGCCGATGGTCTTGCGCGCGCCGGGGAGATACTCCTTCGTCATGAAATCGTAGAGCTTGCTGTACGCGGGCACGAGCTGCTCCTTGTAAATCTTCACCGCATCCGCGCGCAGCCGCTCCTGGTCGGCGGCGGGAATATTTTCCGGGAACTCCTTGAACGGCGTGAGCATCGCGCTCCCCATCGGGTCCTCGGGAATCACGTCGAGGATTTGTCCCGGCACCGCGCGCAATGTGATCTTCGGCGCCGTCACACCCTGCGCCAGCCCGCGCTTGAGCAGCGCGATATTCTGGTCCACCAGCGCCGGCGCGCCCCGCAGGCGCGAGAGTATGTTTTCATACGCGGCGACCGAGGTTTTCGGCATCTGGTCGATGGTCTGAGCGACATTCTGCTGCACGCCGCCCAACTGCGAGATCGCCAGCAGCTCGCCGGGGAATTGGTTTCCCTCGATGTTGAGCTCCACATCGCGCTTGAAAATGTCGTAGTTGAGCTGGTCCGCCTTCGACAATTTCGAGCGGTCGATCGTCTTGATGACATTGAGCGGCCATTGCGCCTCCGCCTTGCGCTGGTCGATCGCCGCCTGCGACATGTCCGTCCAGAGCCCATCCAGCCCGGGATAACCGATGGAAGTCGCAAACTCCGGCGACTCATGAACGCCGCGGTCCCAATCGAGATCGAACAGCTTGTGAAGCTTGTCCGCATCGCCCAGCGCCTTGTCCACCGCGAGGACCTCGTATTTTTTCTGGTAATCTTGCGACTGCGTCTGCGCAAGCGCATGCCCCGCGAGCGCGTGAACGAGAAACAGCAGCGGGAGGATTTTTTTCATTGGAGCTTGGTGTACGACTTCGGGTCAAACGCATCGCGCAACCCTTCGCCGATGAATGTAGCAAGCATGAGCGTGATGAAAAGTGCCATGATGCCCGAGCCGGCAACCCACGGCGCCTGGTAATTCTGCAGACCCTCGTCGATGAGTTCTCCCCACGAGGGAGTCGGCGGTGGCAGGCCGAACCCCAGAAAATCGAGCGCTGTGATGGAGGAAATCCCGGAGATGATGCTGAAAGGCAGCAGGGTGATCACCGGCGTGAGCGCGTTCGGCAGCATTTGTTTAAACAGTACCCGGATGTGCCCCGCGCCGAGCGACCGCGACGCGAGGACGAATGTCTGCTCGCGCAGCTTGTAAAACTCGCCCCGCATGTAATACGACAGCGCGATCCATTCGAAAAGCGCGTTCACGAAAAGCAGGATTGCGAAGCTCTGCCCGTAGATCGAAGCGAACAAAATGACGACGTAGAGGAACGGGAGGGCCGACCAGATTTCGATGAGCCGCTGCGTGTAAATATCCACCCGCCCGCCAAAATAACCCTGCACGCAGCCGATGATAATCCCGAGAACCGTGCTCGAAGCCGTGAGAGCGAGCGCAAAAAGCATGCAGATGCGAAACCCGTAAATCAGCCTCGACAGGATGTCGCGCGCCGAGCCGTCCGTGCCCAGCCAGTGCGTGTGCGAAGGCGCCAGCGGCGGGTTGCCCGCTTCGTCGAGGTACGAATGGAGCGGGCTGTGCGGGATGGGCGGCAGCAGCATCCAGCCCCCGTTTGCCTTGAAGGCTGCGTCGTTGCGCAGAGCCACATAATCCGCTTCGGTTGCGTACCGTCCGCCGAACGTTTTCTCCGAATAAAACCGCAGCGTCGGGAAATAGTAATGCCCCTGGTAGCGCATGAGCAGAGGGTGGTCATTCGCGATCTGTTCGCTGAAGAGCGAAAGAGCGAACGCGATGGAGAGAATCCAGAAGGAATACCATGCCCGCTTGTTCGTGCGGAAGCGTCTGAGCCGGGTCCTGGTAATGGGGGAAAACACGCGTCAATCGAAACGGATGCGTGGATCGATCACCACGTAGATGATATCGCTGAACAACCGGCCCAACATGATGAGAAAACTGCTCAATGTGATGAATGCCATCACCACGGAATAATCGCAGGCCTTCATCGAATTGAAGACCAGCATTCCCATGCCGTCGAGGTCGAAGACTTTCTCGATGAGCAGCGTCGCTGTGAACAGCAGCGAAAAAATCGCGCCGATGCCGGTCGCGATGGGAATGAGCGAATTGCGGAACGCCTGCCGCCATACCGCCTGCTTGAAGGAGAGGCCTTTCGCGAGCGCAGTGCGCATATAATCCCTGCCGAGTTCGTCGAGCAGGCTGTTTTTCATGAGCATTACCAGGAAGGCAAATTCACCCGCGAGATAACAGGCCAGCGGCAGCAGCATGTGATGCAAAAAATCGAGCGCCTTTCCCATCGCGGAAAGATTCTCATAGTCATCCGATACGAGTCCGCCGATCGGGAACCAGTTGAGATAACTGCCGCCCGCAAACAGGATGATAAGGATGATCCCCAAGGCGTAGCTCGGCACCACGTAGCCGGCGGAGACCACCGCCGAACTCACCGCATCGGAAAAGCTCCCGTGCGTCAATGCCTTCTGTACCCCAAGCGGGATGGAAACCAGGTAGGAGATGATAAACGATGTCAAACCAAAGAAGAGGGAGAGCGGCATCTTCGACACCATCACCTTCAGCACCGGCTGGTGGTAGACCAGGGAGGTGCCGAAATTGAAATGGGCGACATTCCCGAGCCAGAGCGCGTAGCGCACATAGGCGGGCTTGTCGTAACCGTATTGTTTTTTGAGAAGTTCGATTTCCTCCTGGGGCACGTCGCGCGCCGATGCCCCGCGCATCGCGCCCGCATGGCGGATGCGCGCGATTTGCTGTTCCACCGGGCCGCCGGGCAACATCTGGCAAAGGAAGAAGCAAACGGTCGTGATGCCCAGCATCGTGGGCACCATCAGGAGCAAACGCCTCAGGATGTAGGCCGTCATTCCTGGTAGTGGACCTCGGCGGGCAGCGCGGGGAGGGCGGCGCCCTTCTGCCGCGCATCATCGAGCGCCTTCGATTTGTCGGGGTCAAACCACCAGTACTCGAGCGCATCGCTTTCATCGCCGTACTTGCTCAACACATATTTCGGCGTTCCGAAGCGGTTCCAGTAGAGCAGTCGCACATCGTTGGCTTCCCACATCAACACGTAAGGACAAAGCGCCATCAGGCGGGCATCGATTTTTTTCAGGATATCTTTTCGCTTCCCCGCGTCGAATTCCGTCTTTTGCTGGTCGATGAGGGCGTCCACCTCGGGATCCTTCAAGCCGCAGATGTTTTGGCCGGCGACTTCATCCGCCTGCTTGGAAGACCACATTGTCTCGGGGTCATCGAGACGCACCGCCTGCCAGCTCCGCCAGAGGATATCGAAGTTATAATGATCCACGCGCTCGCTGAGGGTGGACTCGGAGACCTGGTCGACGCTGGCTTGGATGCCGACGCTCTTCAAGTCCTCGAGATAGATATTCAGGTGCCGCATGTCGCCCTCGGCCTCGTAAAGGAATTTGATCGAGAATGGCTGGCCATCCTTCGTGAGAACACCGTCCGCCCCCGGCTGCCATCCCGCCTCCTTCAACAACGCACGCGCCTTGTCGGGATCGTATTTCGTGATTGGAATATCGGGGTTCGTATAGTTCGGGTAAATGTCGGGGAAATACGAGTTGAGCAGGAAATATTGGTTGAACATCAACTTTTCGTTCATCAGCTCGCGGTTGAGCAGGCAGGCGAGCGCCTGGCGCACACGCACATCCTGGAAAATGGGGCGCCGCATGTTCATGGCGAAGCCTTGAAAGCCGCGCGGGAGGTCGTTGTAGACGGCCTGTCGCGCAATCCAGTTTTTCTGTACCTGCTCAAAACTTGGATCCAGCGTATCCTTCACCCAGATCTTCGAGGAGTAAATCGCGTAGCTGTCAAATTCCTCCTTCTTCAAATTCTCCAGCGCCTTTGCCTGGTCTTCCATCGATTTGAAAACGATGTGGTCGAAATTGAATTTATTAAGGTTGTATTTGCGGACGCGCCCCCACCAATCACCGCGACGCACGAGTTTCACCGAGCGGTCGATCTTCACCTCTTCAAGCGCATACGGGCCATTGACGACCGGGTATTGGGTTGTGAAGTTTAATTCGTTGAAATTCGCGTCCTTCCACGCGTGCTTGGGAAACGCGTAAAAGCCGCCCGCAGTCCAGAAATTCTTCCAGTGGACCTCGTGCGCGGTGATGCTCACGGTCTTTTCATCAATGACTTTCGGGCGGTCGAAGCGGCCCATGTCCACCCGGAAAAGCGACGTCTGGTTTTTCGGGTCCATGATTACATCGTAGTAAAACTGCACGTCCTCCGCGGTCACCGGTTGTCCGTCGCTCCACTTCGCGTCGGGGCTGATCTTGAACGTGAACGTCATCTTGTCCGGCGAAATCTCCCACGAGTCCGCCAGCAGGCCGATGGGCCGGTCCTCGGTGGAATGCAGATCGATGAGCGGCTGGAACATGAGACCCGTGACCTGCAGCGAGAAGCTATTGTAATCGAGCCACATATTGAGCGACTTGGGAAAAGGCCCGCCCCATGCGGAATAGGTGCCGCCCTGTTTCGCCCCCTCCCCCGCGCTGGGGTCGATCTCCCCCGCCTGCTCCACCTGCACCTGCTGGTCCTTGATCGCTTCGTTTTTGGGTTGCTGCTTTCCGCACCCGGCTAGCAGGAGCGCGATGGGGAGAATCTGGAGGAGTTTTTTCATAAGGCTGGCGGAATAAAGCAGGCGCACAATACAAAAGCGCGCCACCATAGTCGAGTTTGAACCACGCGCGCGCCTCTGGCAATGCGCGGTTGCGGTTTTTTCACGCGATGCGGCTGCCGGCCTTGGGGTCGAAAGCGCGCCGCAGGGCGTTGCCGAAAAGATTCAGCGACAGCACGAGGAGAAACATCGCCGTTGTCGCCGCAGTGAGGTTCCACCAGACGACGGGCGTGCGGCTGAGCTCGCCGCGCGCGCCGTCGATCATGATCCCCCAGCTCGGCGTGCCGATGGGAACGCCGACGCTGAGGTAGCTGAGCACGGATTCGATAATCACCAGGTACGAAAAACCGAGGATGAAATTGATGATCACCAGGTGCATGACGTTCGGCAGGATGTGGCGGGTAATGATATTCCAGTGCGATTGCCCGAGAGCGCGCGCGGCGGCGACATAGGGGCGCTCCGCCTGGCGCAGCGTCTCGCCCCGGATGAGCCGGCAGAGGCCGATCCATGAGGTGATGGAAAGGGCTATCGCCATCGTGAGCACACCTTTGCCGATCACAAGGATGATCGAGGCGAGCAGAAGGACGTCGGGGATCGCGATAATCACGCTGTATAAGTATTGGATGGCGTCGTCGACCCGGCGACGGAAATATCCCGCAAGGATGCCGAGCAGCGCGCCAACGGGGATGTAGATCGCGCTGGTGAGCCCGCCGATGAGCAGCGCCGTGTGGCACGCGCGCAATGTCTCGACCAGCGTGTCCTTTCCGAGGGCGTCCGTGCCAAGCACATGCCAGCCGCGCAGCGGTTCGGGATTTGCAACGGAAAGCGTCGTCGTTGCAAATGGGGCGCTGTAGGTTTTTTCCGCCGGGACTCGCCGGAAGAGAAGCTCGAGCACGCTCATGACGCCACCGCCGGATTGCGGGAACCGCAGCCCCTCCAGCGCGCCAACGAGAAGATAGAGCGCGATCACGCAGGCCGCGGCAATCCCAACGCGGTCCGCGCGCAGCCGCTTCCAGGCCCGCTGCCAGCGCGGGTTGCGCGACGCAATCATGGCCAGGACGACGAACAATCCGATGCCGCCGATGAGCA
>DASZPK010000547.1:0-2894 GCA_035550335.1 Chthoniobacteraceae bacterium
GGGCGCCACGAGAGGCCGTCGTCCTGCGTGAGCACGGCGCCGCGCCAGTAAAGGTTGCCGATCGCGGGCATGTTGCCGTCGGGAAATTCCGCGCGGAAGGCGATGTCGTTGGAAAGCGCGAGGCTGCTGATGCTGCCCGGCTTGAGGTCGCCCGACATGCCGCTCTGCGCCGAAGACCTGCGGCTCAGGTGAAACTGGAATGCGCTGATGCGCGGGAAAAAGAAGAATAGCACGGTAACAACCGGCAACGCACGTAAAACAAGCGCCCCGCTCGTGAGCAGCGGCCCCGAGACAGGCTTGCGAGAGGACGCACCGCGGTGGAACTGCACCACGGCCGAGAGGATCAGCACGAAACCCGTGATCGCGTAGATGCCGGGCAGCAGGTTCTGCGAATTGAAAAGCCCCGAGAGGCAGAGCAGCCATCCCACCAGCGCCTGGATGTGAAAGTCGCGGGCCGTGTGCGCCTCAAGCACCTTGAGCGAGACGTAGAGCAGGAAAAGCGAGAGCAACGGCTCCAGCCCGCCGAGCGAGCCGTAGGTCAGCTTCACACCGCCGAGGATGCAGCCCGAGAGCGCCAGCTTCGCGAGCACGGAGCGCAACCGCCAGCCGCGCCGCTCCATCCAGAATTTTGCCACGAGCGCGGCCGCAAACGCTGCCCACACCCACGCCGAGAGCGTGCCGATCATCGGCGGCACGGTGAACAGCAGCCCCGTCGTGAGCCAGAGCATCGGGCGGCGCGGGATTTCCTGTTTGCCGGCTTTCATGGGAACAACGCGAGCGCCTGGAGGCACTTGTGGTAATGGGAATCGCCGAGCGACATCGGGATGCCCGCGGTGGGCAGCCGCAGGCTGTACGGACGCCGCACGCGCTCCGCCTGGACGATCCAGAGCGCGAGCTGCGAGAGGCGCGCTTCCTTCTCCTTCATCGGCAGCGCGGCGTAATCGAAATGCAGCGCGCCGCCGCTCTCCATCGCAAATTGCTTGGTCATCATCGGCATCCCGCGCGCCACCGCCTTCCAATCCACGTGGTGCTGCGATTCGCCCGGGAGATAGGAGCGCACGCCGTTGAAATCGTCCCCCTGCACCAGCACCATTTCCGCGCGATGCTTCGGCGCAGCGGTATTTGTGCGCGGGAACTCCGCACTCCCCGCAGGCGCGGGATAAACAAGATAACTTTGCCGCAACAGCATCCGGCGGCGGATGATGAACGCGCCGATCGGCCACCCGCTCGAGAGCTGCGTCGACTCGATTTCATGCAAGCCCCGCACCGGCGCCGGGAAATGAATGCTTGTCCACTCCGCCTCGCCGGGCAGGATTTCATCCACCACCTGCGAGTCGCCATCCATGCCCGGGAGCGTGACTGCCACGGTATGGCGCGCGCGTTTCGACGGATTCCGGATTTCCACGGGCAGCACGGCCTCCTGCCCCGCGAACACCGGTTTAACAGACCCCGGCGTCACCTTCAGCCCGCGGAGATTCGCAAACGCCTGCGGGATGGAAACCAGCACCACGCCAAGCAACAGGAAAAAAAGCAAATAAGCCGGCCCGTTGGCCTGGCTCGCGCCCGCGTACCACATCGCACCCAGCACAAAAAGGTAACCGCCGAGGTTGGTGCTCGGGAGCGCGCGCGTGGAGGTGGTTTTCACGGGACGGGGACCGTGCGCAGCAGGCTCTGCGCGAGGCTGCGCCCGCTTTCGCCCGGCTGCTCGATGTCGTGGCCCAGGCGGTGGGACATCACGGCCACGCCAACCGCCTGCACATCCTCGGGCAGCACCATCGTGCGGCCATTCATGAGCGCCCACGCCTGCGCGGCGTGCAACAGCGCGAGGCCGGCGCGCGGCGAGAGTCCGGTGCTGTGCCGCTGGCGCGAGGCGTCGATCAGGTCCTGGAGATAGTCGAGCAGCGCGGGGGAGGCATGCACGTTCCGCACCGAAGCCTGGATATCGAGCAGCGTGCCGGGGCTGATCACTGGCTTCAATTCCTTGAGCATTTCCCGGCGGTCCATGCCGAGCAGCATCGCCCGCTCGCTGGCGCGGTCGGGCACGCCGAGTTCGATCCGCATCAGGAAACGGTCGAGTTGCGATTCCGGCAGCGGAAACGTGCCCACCTGGTGCTGCGGGTTTTGCGTCGCGATCACAAAAAACGGCTCGGGCAGCGCGTGGGTGACCCCGTCCACCGAAATATGCTGCTCCTCCATAGCCTCGAGCAGCGCGCTCTGCGTTTTCGGGGTGGCGCGATTCACCTCGTCGATGAGCACCATTTGCGAAAAAAGCGGTCCTTGGTGAAATACGAAACGCTGCGTCTCCCGGTCGAAGATGGAATTCCCGATCACGTCGGCGGGGAGCAAATCGCTGGTGAACTGGATTCGTTTGAACCCAAACCCAAGCGAGCGGGCCAGCGTTTGCGAAAGCGTGGTCTTGCCGACCCCGGGCACGTCCTCGATCAGCAAATGCCCCTTTGCAAGAAGGCAGGCGACCGAAAGGCGCACCGCTTCCGATTTGCCTACAATGACCTCGCAAACCTGGGCCGTAAAAGCGTCAATGTGTTTGGTCACATTATTTATCATCCCCGGAACTAGAGCATTTTGCAAGCCGCACACCCTTCGCGCGACCGGCTTTGCCATGCGCCTGCCTCAAACGCAACCCGGTTCGTCTAGTGGATTCAACCTATATACAGCCCCGCGCGAATCCGATTTATTTGCGTCTCTTACATGACATCGGCCGCTCCCAAAACCCTCAACATCCTCGTGGTCGACGACGAAGAATCGTCCGTGATTTCCGTCGCTTTCGTCCTCCGTCGCGGGGGGCACAAGGTCGACACCTTGGCCGATGGCCACGAAGCTCTCTCGCATCTGAAGGAAAAGGCGCCGCACTATCACATCGTCATCACCGACCA
>DASZPK010000548.1:0-2914 GCA_035550335.1 Chthoniobacteraceae bacterium
ACAAAAAAAAGACGCCCAGGCTTTGCGCGCGCTGGCGGATTACTTGAGAAGCAACGAAACCCAGCCGATTATCGCGCCATGGTGGCAATGTCCAGCGCTTGCGTATTGGTCGGGCCAGCCGACGGTGGCTGGATCGTCTCACGAAAGCATGCCGGGAATCGTCGATACCGCGCGATTTTACGTCACGACCGATTATGAAGAGGCGGATAAAATCGTGCGCGCCCACGATGTGCAATGGGTGATTGCGTTCGATCCCAACGAGGTTTTGCAGAATTCATCCATGCTGCTAAACGAGCAGGCGGTGCCGGGAAAATCGATGGGATCCATTTTATATTATGGCTGGCATTCAGCACCGCCCTTCCTGGAAGTCATGACCTATAACCAGTATTTCAAAGTTTTCCGCGTCCAGCCCGAGGAGGATGCGCGATGAGCAAGGAATACGATTTTGTCGTGATCGGCGGGGGGAGCGCGGGCTATGCCGCGGCAAGCACGGCTTCCAAAGCTGGGTTGAGCGTTGCGGTGATTGAGGGCGGGGAGGAAGTCGGCGGGCTTTGCATCCTCCGCGGGTGCATGCCGAGCAAGGCGCTGCTCGAATCGGCGAAACGGTTCGACGCGATGCGCCGCGCCGCGGAGTTTGGATTGCACGCGGAAAATCTTTCGTTCCGCGGGGAGGAGATCATCGCGCGCAAGAAGCGCCTCATCGGCGGGTTTGCGGGTTACCGGCGGGAACAACTCGAGAGCGGGAAGTTCGATTTCATCCGGGGAATGGCGGGCTTCGTGGATGCCCACACCGTCGAGGTGGTCTCACTCCAAAATGAGCGCACGCAAATCAAGGGCCGCTCTTTCCTCATTGCGACGGGGTCGACGGAAAATTTCGTGCCCGTTCCCGGACTCGCCGAGACGGGTTATCTCGACAGCGACGCGGTGCTCGACTCGGCCGAAATCCCCGACTCGGTCATCGTGCTTGGCGGCGGCGCCGTGGCGATGGAGTTTTCGCAGTATTACGCCGCGCTGGGAAAGCAGGTCACCATCATCCAGCGCGGCGAACAGGTGCTGCGCGACGCCGACACCGATGTCGCCGTCGCGCTGGTGAAGGCGTACGAAAAGCGCGGCGTTAACGTTTATTTAAAAACCGGGCTCCTGCGCGCCGAACGCCACGGTGCCACGAAGCGGGTTTGGTTCCGGCACGACGGGGCGGAAAAAAACGTGGAGGCGGCGGAGATCATTTACGCGCTGGGCCGCAAGGCGCAGATCCAGGGGTTGAACCTCGAGCGCGCCGGCGTGGCGCTGGCCAGGCGCGGGCACATCGCCTGCGGCATGACCCAGCAGACCAACGTATCGCACATTTTTGGCGCGGGCGACGTGGTGGGGCCGCATGAGATCGTGCACCTGGCTGTGCAACAAGGTGAAACAGCGGCCCGCAACGCCGCGAAAATCCTCCGTGGGGACGCGGGGCCGATGGAGCAACTCGATTACCGCCTGAAACTCTTCGCGGTCTTTTCCGAGCCGCAGGTCGCGTTTGTCGGCGCCACGGAGAAAGAGTTGCGGGGCGACGGCATCCCCCACGCGTCGGCCTGCTATCCGTTCTACGACCACGGCAAGTCGATGCTGATGGATGAGATCGACGGCTTTGTAAAACTGATCGTTGCGGAGAAGTCGCGCGAAATCCTCGGCGCCGCCGTGATCGGCCCGCATGCCTCCGATTTGATCCACGAGATCGTCGTGGCCATGCATTTCCGCGCGACCGCGGGGGACCTGGCGCGCGTGCCGCACTACCATCCCACCTTGAGCGAGATTTGGACCTACCCGGCCGAGGAGCTTGCGGGGGCGTAAAATATTTTATGGGCCACCCCATCCATCCCTTGCAAATCCCCTGTCATGGTGCTAAGGAATTTCACTTGGCGGGCACTTGAGGGCCTGCGAGGGAAAGCCAGGAAATTAATTTAATCAAAACCCACATCATGCCAGACATCACCACCAACACCAAAAACATCCTTTCCAGCGACGTCGAAATCAAGGGATCGATCAAATTTCAAAACGAACTCATCATCGATGGCAAAATCGAAGGCGAGATCATCTCAACCGGCGTCCTGACGGTCGGCGAAAACGCCGAGGTGCGCGGCGAGATCAAGACCAAGTCCGTGACCGTGCTCGGCAAGGTGCACGGCAACATCACCGTGGACGAGCGCTGCGAACTCAAGACCCGCGCGCAGCTCATCGGTGATTTGAAGGCCGCCCGCCTCATGATCGAGGAAGGCGCGACTTTCGTCGGCAAGTCCGAAGTGACTCCCAACAAAATCCAGATGAAGCAGCCCGAGGTCGTCCGCGAGGGGGGCAAACAGGCGGCGGCTGAGCGGCACTAGTCTTCTAGTTCCGGCCAGTGGCAAACAAATCCTCCCACCAAGTCAACAAAGGCAAGATCAGCGTTGAGTGCCCGCATTGCGGGCACCCGCAGATGGAGCCTGCCACCGCCAAGTCCACCTACTGCCGGAAATGCAGCAGCCACATCGACCTGGTGAAAACCCAGGCCGCCGGGCCGCCTGAATCGCGGCGCAGCACCTTTTTCAAAAAAATCGAGTCGCTGCTCGGGCACGAGACGGTCAAGATCGTCCGTTGCCACAAATGCGAGGCGACCCAGCAGGTGGACGGCGCGTCCAAATCGGTGATCTGCACCGCATGCGGCATGCACATGGACCTGCGGGATTTCAAAATCTCGTCGCTCCACAGCGCAAACATCCACACGCAAGGTTACGTGGAGGTGACGGCGAAAGGGGAGTTGAATTGCCAGAAAGTCATTTGCAGCGAGGCGATCATCGAGGGGCAGGTCCACGGCACGGTCACGTGCGAGACCACGAGGCTGCGCTACAAGGGGATGCTTTTCTGCGCGCTCGATACGAAGCAATTGATCGTGGAA